>JASLFM010000141.1 GCA_030150585.1 Acidovorax sp. | reverse complement strand
GGGGCCACTCGCCGGCATGCTGGCGATTGCGCTGCGCTCGGTGGGCTTCGTGGGCAAGCTGGTGGGCGAGGCGCTGGAGCAGGCGCCGCGCGGCCCCATCGAGGCACTGCAGGCCGCGGGCGCCTCGCGCTTCGCGCAGCTTTGGTATGGCCACTGGCCGCACATCAAGCCGGCATTCTGGTCGGTGGCCCTGCTGCGCTGGGACATCAACGTGCGCGAGTCGGGCGTGCTCGGCCTCGTGGGCGCAGGCGGCATTGGCGTAGTGCTCAACACCGCCATCGACCTGTTCCACTGGAACCGCGTGGCGCTGGTGCTCACGGCCATCTTTGCCGTGGTGGTGATCGCCGAGGTCGTGGTACTGCAAATCCGCAAGCGGGTGTTGTAGGCTAGCGGCCATGACCGCCGCCCTCGCCGCCCACCAACTCCAGAACCTGCAAAACGATCTGCACGCCCTGCGCGAGATGCGCATGACGAACCATGCCTTCAGCGCTGCGGCACGCGAGCATGCCGTGCTGCTGGCCGCGCTGCCGGCACGCTACGGTGAGGTGCTTCCCAGCCTGCTGGACCGGCTGGAGGCCAGCGCGCTTTTCACCGAGGAAAGCTGCTCCTTCAGCCAGAAGGACCTGCTGGCCAGCCTGCAGATGTGGATCGACAAGGCCCGCGCCGCGCTGGAGGCGCCGCCGGCCTAGCATAGCCGCCCAACCGCCATGCGCCTCCCGCCCCCCACGCCGAGCCCGGCACCGGACCATGCGGTGCTGCTGCGCCTGCTGGCCTGGGTGCAGACCCAGGGCGGGCATTGCGCGGGCGTGCATTTCCGCGTGGAGCCCGACGGCCGGCGGGAACTGTGCGCCAGCGTGCCCTTCTCCGAAGGGGCTCTGGTGTTGCACATCCCGCGCCACCTGCTGCTCACGCTCGGCGCGGCGCACGCCTCGGCCATCGGCCGCGCGGCGCACGACAGCGGCTGCCGGCTCAGCGAGTGGGGGACCATGGCGCTGCATATCGCCGAGGAGCGCCGAGCGGGCGGCCTGCATGCCCCCTACCTGCGCGCGCTGCCGGCCCGCCATGCGGGCCTGCCCGTGCTGTTCCCGCCGGACCTGCTCGCGCAGATGCAGGGTTCGTACATGCTGCCCGCCGTGCTGCGACGGCGCGCCCGGCTCGACGAGGAATACCAGCGCATCGCGCAGCGCCTGCCCGCTGCCTGGCGCGTGGCGCGCGAAGACTATCTGTGGGCCTGGTGCTGCATGCAGACGCGCTATTTCGACACGCACTTCGGTGCCGAGCACACGCACGCGCTGGTCCCGCTCGGCGACATGCCCAACCACGCCCCGGCCCCCAATCTGCGCTGGCGCCCCGAAGCCACGCTGGGCATGGTCATGACCGCGGCGCGCCCCATCGCCACGGGTGAGCCGCTGTCCATCTCGTACGGCCCCAAGTCCAACTCCGAACTGCTGGCGGACTATGGTTTCTGCCTGGAAGACAACCCCTTTGACTGTACCGAGATCCGCCTGCCCGCCTGGCCTGCCGACCACCCCTGTGCGGACGCGGCGGCCGCACTTGGCACCGATCATGGCGGTGGCCTGCGGGCCTTTCGCGTGCGGGCCGCTGCAACCCAGGCCGCAGCCCGCGACCTCTGGGCCTGGCTGCGCCTGGGGGCGCTGCTCCCGGGCCAGGCCGTCGACAACCCCACGGCCGTGCTGGCTGCGGCCCGGGCCGGCCCGCTCGACGCCGACAACGAACGCCGCGCGCGGGCCGCACTGGCCCAGGCCTGCGACCAGCGGCTGGCGGAATTCACAGGCCCGGCGGACGAAGACGAACGGCTGCTGCGCCAGGATGGCCTGCCGCCCGCCCTGCGCCAGGTGGTGCAGGCCCGCCTGGGCGAAAAGCGGCTGCTGCTGTACTACCGCGGACTGGCACATCGCCAGGAAACTTAGGGCTACCTGACCAGCCTCGCCTGTTTTTTGCAACCAGGCATCTACGGCGCAAAGAATCGCAAAGCCGCTGGTGCATACCGCAGCACGGGGCTACCGTGGGCTTTTCTTGACTCTACGGAGGTTTCCATGGGACTGCTCAACGAAATCGTCGGCGCGGTGGTGGCGGAAGAAGCGCTCAAAAAGGTCGATCCCGATGCCGGCCTGCTGAAAAAGGGCATGGCGGTGGTCGCGGGCTTCGAGGGCGAAAAGATCGCCGAGGAAAAGTTGCGCGAGCACTTCGCCGATGACAACGCGCCGCCGCAGGACGGCGGCGGCCAGTGATCAGATCCGGCAGGCGCGGGTGAGCTGCAGGGCGAGCCGCTGCAGCGCCTGCCAGCCGTCGGTGGGCCAGTCGGGCACCTTGAGGCCCTTGACGATGCCGTCCACCACGTGCGCCGACTGCAGCAGCCGCGCGGCGATTGCATCGGAAAAGCGGGGCAGGATGCGCTCGAACAGCCGCTCCTTGGGACCCCAGACGCGGTTCTCGCGCAGGGCCATGGGCAGCGGTTTGCCTGCGTTCATCGCGTCCTTCACACGCTTGATGGCGCGGATGTCCTCGGCCAGCGCCCAGTGCACGAGCACCTCGGCCTCACCCTCGGCCTGCAAACCGTCGAGCATGCGCTGCACACGCGCGACCTGGCCCGAGAGCACGGCCTCGGAGAGCTTGAACACGTCGTAGCGCGCCACGTTGAGCACGGCAGACTCCACCTGCGCCCAGGCCAGTTCGCCCGCAGGGTAGAGCAGCGCGAGCTTCTGGATCTCCTGGTGT
>JASLFM010000562.1 GCA_030150585.1 Acidovorax sp. | reverse complement strand
TCGCTCGCTCACGGCTTGGAGCAGGGCGGCGTAGGGGTTGGCCGCTGCGCGGCATGCGGGGTAGTAGCGCTCAATCACGTAGTCGGCCAGCGTGCGCAGTTCGTCGATCTGGTCCCGGGCCGCGAAGTGCTCGAAATGGCCAAAGCGCAAGAAGCTCGGCGCCACGCGCGTGACCACGGCGGCGGTTTCGATTTCCTCGCGCCGCACGGGGGCGGGCGAGCCGGTCACGCACAGTGCGCGCGTGGTGGGAATGCCGAGCGCGTGCATGGCCTCGCTGCACAGGAATTCTCGGATCGACGAGCGCAGCACGGCGCGGCCGTCGCCCATGCGCGAGTAGGGCGTGCGGCCGCTGCCCTTGAGCTGGATTTCCTGGCCTTGCGCGGTCTCGCCGAGCAGGATGGCCCGGCCGTCGCCGAGCTGGCCCGCCCACACGCCGAACTGGTGGCCGCTGTAGACGCTGGCCAGTGGCCGGCTGCCTGCCAGCAATGCGTTGCCCGTGAAGGCCTGCAGGGCGTCGCCCGTGTCCATCCAGCCGCTGGGCAGGTCCAGCAGCGCGGCCACGCCGGCGCTCGTGCCCACCCAATGCGGATCGGGCAGGGGCGTGGGGTGCAGCTCTGTGTAGAAGGCCGGGCCCAGGCGGGCGAAGCCATGGTGCCAGGCCAGGGCAAGGGTTTCCGGCGCGGTGGCTTCGGCGGCGGGTTGGGTCATGGCGGAATTGTCGCCCACGGCCTATGCCCCGCCGCGCCCAAGGCCATCAAGGGGTCAGGTCTCTGCCGTCGAAGCGATGTAGGCGGCCAGCGCCGCGTCGTCCACGATGGCGACGCGCCCGAAGTCCAGCGTGACGATGCGCAGCGCCTCCAGCAGCCGCAGCACGCGGTTCACCGTCTGGCGCGAGAGCCCCGCGAGGTGGCCCAGCTCCTCCTGCGTGAGGTGGATGCGGCGCGTGCTGCGCCAGAACAGCGGGCTCAGGTACAGCGCCACACGGTGTTCGGGCGAGCGTATGCGGCCCGCCTCGATGATGGCCATGGCCTGGCCCAGGCGCATGTTGAGGTGCCCCGCGAGGTACTGGTTGAAGGCCAGGCTGGTGTCGCGCAGCTGGTTGAACAGCGGCAGCGGCAGGCACATGAGCTGGGTCTCGCGCAGCGCGATCACCCGGTAGCGGCGGGGTTCGGCCTTCATGGCCGAGCCCTCGCCGAACCATTCGCCGTCGGGCACGCCCAGAAAGGCCGAGTGCCGCCCGCGCGCCTCGGGGCTGTGCAGCATCACCAGGCCCGAGAGCACGGCATACCAGCCCTCGACCTCGGCACCCGCGGCCAGGACGGTGTCGCCCTTGGCGCCGCGCAGCGTGCGCACGCCTGCCTGCAGCGCCTGCTGCAGTGGTGCGCCCAGTGTGCCAAACCAGGGCTGGGCGGCGATGAAGCGGGAGGCGAGGGGGGCGGGCTCGAACATGGCGGCCATTGTGCCGCGCGAATGCGCGGCGGCCGGGTAAACCCCTGCGATCTGTCAATCGCGCGACAGGTGTTGGCGGTGTGCCCGAAGCGCTGCAGACTCGTTCCAGCGGGCGCGCCGCGCCAACCCGGGTTTTGCGCATGCTGCCGGGGGTAGGATAAGAATTCCGTTTTCACAACAATCCAAGGAGCACACATGCTGGGCCTGATGCAGAGCCAACCCCTGCTGATTTCTTCGCTGATCGAGTTCGCCGCGCGGCACCACGGTGATGCGGAAATCGTCTCGCGCAGGGTGGAGGGAGACATCCATCGCTACACCTACCGCGATCTGGCCCGGCGGTCCAAGCAGTTGGCCAACGCGGTCGACGGCCTGGGCCTGCAATTCAGCGACCGTGTGGCCTCGCTCGCATGGAACGGCTACCGCCACATGGAGATGTACTTTGGCGTGAGCGGCTCGGGCCGTGTGCTGCACACCATCAACCCGCGCCTGCACCCCGAACAGATCGCCTGGATCGTGAACCACGCCGAGGACCAGGTGCTGTGTTTCGACATGACCTTCCTGCCCATCGTGCAGGCCGTGCATGCCAAGTGCCCCACGGTGAAAAAGTGGGTGGCGCTGTGCGACGCCGACAAGCTGCCTGCCGACAGCGGCATTCCGGGCCTCGCGAGCTACGAGGAATGGATCGGCGCGCAGTCGGCCGACTACGCCTGGCCCGAGTTCGACGAGAACTCGGCCTCCAGCATGTGCTACACCAGCGGCACCACGGGCAACCCCAAGGCGGTGCTGTACAGCCACCGCTCGACCACGCTGCACGCCTACGCAGCCGCGCTGCCCGATGTGATGAACCTCTCGGCGCGTGACGCGGTGCTGCCCGTGGTGCCCATGTTCCACGTCAATGCCTGGGGCATTCCGTACTCGGCGCCGCTCACGGGCTGCAAGCTCGTGTTCCCGGGCCCCGCGCTCGACGGCAAGTCGGTCTACGAGCTCATCGAGGCCGAGGGCGTGACCTTCGCGGCCGGCGTGCCCACGGTGTGGCAGATGCTGCTCAACCACGTGAAGGCCGGCGGCCTCAAGTTCAGCACGCTCAACCGCACGGTGATCGGCGGCTCCGCCTGCCCGCCCGCGATGATCCATGCATTCCAGGACGATTACGGGGTCTCGGTGCTGCACGCGTGGGGCATGACCGAAATGAGCCCGCTGGGCACGCTGTGCACGCTCAAGAACAAGCACCTGGAGCTGCCGCGCGATGAGCGCATGAAGATCCTGCAGAAGCAGGGCCGCGCCATTTATGGCGTGGACATGAAGATCGTGAACGCCGAGGGCGAAGAACTGCCCTGGGATGGCAAGACCTACGGCGACCTGCTCGTGAAGGGGCCATGGATCGTGGGCAGCTACTACAAGAGCGAGGGCGGCAGCCCGCTCGTGCGCGACGCGCAGGGCCGGGGCTGGTTTCCCACGGGCGACGTGGCCACCATCGACGCCGACGGCTTCATGCAGATCACCGACCGCAGCAAGGACGTGATCAAGTCCGGCGGCGAGTGGATCAGCTCCATCGACATCGAGAACATTGCCATGGCGCACCCCGCGGTGGCGATGGCCGCCTGCGTGGGCATGCCGCATCCCAAGTGGGACGAACGCCCGGTGGTGGCCGTGGTCAAGCGCCCGGGAGTCGAGGTCACGCGCGAGGAACTGCTCAAGTTCTATGAGGGCAAAACCGCCAAGTGGCAGATCCCCGACGACGTGGTGTTCGTGGAGGCCATTCCCATCGGCGCCACCGGAAAGATGCTCAAGGCCAAGCTGCGCGAGCAGCTCAAGGACTACAAGCTGCCGGGTCTGTGACTCCCCGATCCGGTGCGTCGCTCGGGGGAGCGGCGCGCCAGGACGCCAGCTCCAGTCGCATGGGCGATAGCTGGTAGGGGCAATCCCTGAGGGTGCCCCCAGTGCAACCTTGTACGCTGCGGCGTGTTGATTCGAAAAGGAGACAAGAGCATGAGATTTGCTATCAAGGCAGTAGCTGCTTCCGTAATCCTGGCAGGCGCTGGCGGCGCTTTCGCCCAAAAGGGTGAAACCGTCAAAATCGCTTGGCTGGACCCGCTCTCGGGCCTGATGGCGGCCGTGGGCACCAACCAGCTCAAGAGCTTCCAGTTCCTCGCTGAAGAATTCAACAAGAAGAACGCCTCCGGCGTGAAGTTCGAGGTCATCGGCATCGACAACAAGCTCTCGCCGCAGGAGACCACGAGCGCACTGCGCTCGGCCATGGACCAGGGCGCACGCTACGTGGTGCAGGGCAACGGATCGGGGCCCGCGCTGGCCATCATTGACGCGCTGGAGAAGCACAACGCGCGCAACCCCGGCAAGGAAGTGGTGTACCTCAACTACGCGGCCGTGGACCCCGACCTCACGAACAGCAAGTGCAGCTACTGGCATTTCCGCCTCGACGCCGACACGTCGATGAAGATGGAGGCGTTGACCACCTACATGAAGGACTTGCCCGAGGTCAAGAAGGTCTACCTCATCAACCAGAACTACTCGCACGGCCACCAGGTCGCCAAGTACGCCAAGGAGATGATGAAGCGCAAGCGCCCCGACGTTCAGTTCGTGGGCGACGACCTGCACCCGCTCGCGCAGGTGCGCGACTTCTCGCCCTACATCGCCAAGATCAAGGCTTCGGGCGCCGACAGCGTGATCACGGGCAACTGGGGTTCCGACCTGGCGCTGCTCATCAAGGCCGCCAACGACGCGGGCCTGAACAACGTCAACTTCTACACCTACTACGGCGCTGTAACGGGCAGCCCCACGGCCATGGGC
>JASLFM010000560.1 GCA_030150585.1 Acidovorax sp. | reverse complement strand
GCCGCGCCTGCTCGCGCGGCACCAGCAGCCGACCCAGCCGCCCCGTGCCGCCCGCACAGAACACGAGCGGCACCTTGGCCCTGCGCGTCATGCCGCCACCGTCTCGCGCACACTGCGCTCCTGCAACTGGCGCAGCGGCGCCGGGTCCACCCACTGCTGCAAGTCGAAGTCGGCCGGCAGAAAGCCCCAGTCCAGCAGGAAACGCTTGAAGTGGTCGATGGCCTCGACCAGCGTTGGCTCCAGGCCGATGCGCAGATGGCGGTGCACCTCGGGGCCGTTCGAGGCCAGCACGGCCTCCTCGCTCGTGGCCATCTCGCGCGCGACGAAGCGCAGCGTTTCGTCGGGATGGGCTTCGGCCCAGCCGGATGCGCGCTGCACCACGGCCAGCAGCTCCACCACGAGGTCCGGGCGCTGTGTGGCCAGGGCCTCGTCCACCGTGAGCACGCGCGGCGTGCCGTTGTTGATGCGCACCTTGGGGTCCGGGTGGCGGCCAAACTCCACCACCACCTGCGCGCCGATGAGGTTGGCCACCACCACACCCTCGGCCCCCTTGAGGAACAGCGCATCGACGTCGCCGTGCACAAGCGCCTCCACCTCGCGGAAGTACGGGTGGCGCCGGCGCAGGCCGAACAGGCTGGGTTCGCCCTGCGCGAGGATGACCGACTCCTCGATCCGCAGGTCCACGAGCTGCACGTCGCTTGCCGCCAGACCCGCGAGCGACAGCCCCGACACCAGCCCCTTGAGCGCCGTGGCGCGGTGGAAGTCGATGAGGTCGTTCACGCGGCGCGGCACCGCGAAGCGCCGGCCCGCCAGGTCCTCCACGGAGGCGATCCCCCGGCCGGGCAGCGTGACGATGGCCTGGAACTCATCGGTCCAGGTGATGGCCACGAGCCGCGTAGCGCGCCCGTTGGCGCGCGCCCAGATCGGCGGGATGTTGCCGCCCTGGCGGAAGGACCAGGCCAGGTGGTGGTCGAAGTGGCTTTCTCGCACGCTGCGGTCCTTGGAGTCGATGATGGACTCCACGGCGATGCCGTGGCCCGCGAAGGCCTCGGCAAGCCAGCCCTGCTGCGCGGCGATGCCCAGCGGCGAGGGAACGGGGCAGCGCGTGTACCAGAGCTTGCCGGGCTGCACGGCGGCGGATGCGTGGGACATGGGGTTCTCCTGCAGTGTGAAAAGGGGCGCGCTCAACCGCGCGCAGAGGCGATCCAGACGCCAGCCAGGTTGCCGGCCGTGCCGTCGGCGCCCACGGTGTGGCCGCGCACGCGGCGGTCGGCGATGGTGTAGGTGTGCGGCGCCACGAGCGTGATGTCGGGCAGGTCGCGCGCGATGATGCGCTGGAAGTCGGCCAGCACTTGCACGCGCCGCGTCTCGTTCTGTTCCACTGCGGCGGCCTCGAGCAGCCGGTCCACCTCGGGGTTGCTGTAGGCCGCGCCGTTGGAGAACGGCAGGCCGCGCTTGAAGTTCTTGGACCAGTACAGGCGCTGGATGCCCACCGTGGGATCGAAGGTGTTGCTCATGGCGCTCACGTGCAGGTCGAAGTCGCGGTCGGTGTAGACGCGCTTGATGTAGGTGGCAAAGTCCTGCGCGTTGATATGCACATCGATGCCGATGCGCGCGAGCGCCTGCCTGAGGAAGTCCGCCGTGCGCTGCCCGCCCTCGTTGGGAATGGGCGTTAGCGCGAGCTTCAAGCGCAGGCCCGGCCCCGCCTTGCCGCGCGGCAGGCCCGCCTCGTCGAGCAGGCGCTCGGCGGCGCGCGTGTCGTACGGCAGCACGGGCAGGTCGGGCACCGCAAACTTCTTCAGTGCCGGATGCACGGGCCCCGGGGTCAGCACGCCCTGCCCGTACCAGGCCACCTTGAGCAGGTTCTCGCGCTGGATCGCATGGGCAACGGCCTGGCGCACGCGCAGGTCCTTGAGCACCTCGGTTTCGAGGTTGAACTCCAAGCGATACACGTTGTTGATGTACTGGTAGCCATTGGTGTCGAACACCAGGTTCGGCCGGGCGCGCAGGCGCTCCACATCGGCCAGCGGCACAGGCGAGCTGGGCGCAAGCTGCACCTCGCCGCTTTCGATGGCCGCCGTGCGAGCGGCCGCGTCGGGGATGAAGCGCACCACGAGCCGGTCGATGTAGGGCTTGTCGCCGTCCCAGTAGTGCGAGTTGCGCTCGTAGATTACATGGCTGCCGCGCACCCACTCCTTGAACACAAACGGCCCGGTGCCCACGGGCGCGTTGTTGGCCGGGTTCGCATCGGCCTTGCCGCTGGCGTAGAGGTGCTTGGGCACGATGGGCGACTCCGAGGCCGCGAGCGCCGTGATCAGGTAAGGCACGGGCTTGGCCAGGCGCAGCACCACGGTGTGCGCGTCGGGCGTGAGCACCTCGGCCAGCGCCGCGAAGGTCGCGCGGCCGCGCGGGTGGAACTCCTTGAGCAGGCCGATGGAGTGCGCCACGTCGGCCGAGGTGAAGGGTTTGCCGTCGTGCCATTTCACGCCCTTGCGCAGCTGGAAGCTGTACTGCAGCCCGTCGGCGCTCACGCTCCAGGCCGTGGCGAGCTGGGGCTGCGGGTTGAGCTGGAAGTCGTAGGTCAGCAGCCCCTCGGTGACCTTGCCCGAGATCAGCACCGATGCGCCCGCCGTGTGCGCGATGGTGGTGAGCGTGGGCGGCTCGGGGAACAGCAGCAGGGTGAGCGTGCCGCCGCGCTGGGGCTTCTCGGCCTGGGCGCCGGCTTGCTGGGGCCACAGCGCGGCCCAGCCCAGGGCCACGGCGCCCTGCACGAGCGCGCGGCGCGACAGGGCCTGGCGGGCCGCCTGGGCCACGGGATGGAGGGGGGTCGAAGGTGTCGTCATGGAAGCTCTGTCAATGTCTGGAAAGCGGGCCCGCGCCGGAGTGCCGCAGCGCGGGTTGTGCGGCCTGCAGCGCCGTGCGCCCGGCGTTGCCGCGCAGCAGGCTGTTGGGCGGCGCGTGGATGTGGCTGCACAGAACGTTGCGCTGGTGGCGCTCCAGCGGGTTGCGCCGCGCCAGGCCGTGGTTGCCCGCCAGCTCCACGGCCAGGGCCACGGCCTGTGCGGCGTTGTCCACCACGGTGTGCTTGACCACGCCCGCGAGGCCCTCGGGCGCCGCGCCCGCGTCGCAGGCATGGGCATGGCTGCGCAAGAGCCAGTCGCTGGCGGCCAGCAGCACCTCGATGCGGCCCACGGTGTCCTGCACCGTGGGCAGCGAGGCCAGCGTCGCGCCGCCCAGCGCGCTCGGCCGGCGCTCGTTGAGAAAGGCCAGGAGCCAGTCGCGCGCGGCACGTGCGGCCCCGTCGTACACCGTGCCCACGAGGCTAAAGTACCAGGCCATGCCGTGCGCGTCGCGCTGCAGGCCCAGGCGCGCAGGGCGCAGGCCCACGGCATGGTCGGGCGGCACCAGGGCGTGGTCGAACACCACGTCGTGGCTGGCCGTGGCGCGCATGCCCACGGGGTCCCAGGTGGGCTCGATGCGCACGCCGGGCGCATCGGCCGGCACGAGGAAGCTGCCCAGCCGCGGCTCGGCCTCGTCGGTGCGTGCGAGCACGTGGATCCACGCCAGCAGCGGCGCGCCCGTCACGTAGAGCTTGTGGCCCGTGATGCGCCAGCCCTCGGGCGTGCGCCGCGCCACGGTCTCGGGCAGGCCGCCGTGCGAGGGCGAGCCCAGCGCGGGCTCCACCTGCGCCGCGTTCACGAGCGCCAGGCCTTCGAGCGTTCCCTCGATGAGCCGGCGCGCCGCGCGCTGCGGCCAGTCGCCGGGGCCGTCGCCGCGCCCCGCGCGTGCCAGCGCC
>JASLFM010000556.1 GCA_030150585.1 Acidovorax sp. | reverse complement strand
CTCCCGCCCTACAACGCGGGCCTGTCGTCCGAGGCCGTGCGCGCGCGCTACGGCGTGAGCGAGATCGCGCGCCTGGCGAGCAATGAGAACCCCTACGGCGCGAGCCCCGCCGTGGCCAGCGCCCTGGCCGAACTTGCCACGCGCGTGGGCACCTACCCCGACGCCAACTGCACGGCGCTGCGCGCGGCCATCGCCGAGCGCACGGGTGTGGCGCCCGAGGCCATCGTCATCGGCAATGGTTCGGAGGACATCCTGCAGATGCTGTGCCAGGCCTTCCTGTCGGCGGGCGACCGCGTGCTCACACAGCGCCCGGCCTTCGGCCTGCACGAGATCTACCCGCGCATGATGGGCGCGCAGGTGGAACTGCTCGCGCTCACGCCGCAGCTCGGCTTCGACGTGGACGCCTGGTGCGAGGCATTGGCGCGCGGCCCCAAGATCGCCATGCTGGCCAACCCCTCGAACCCCGTGGGCTGCATGTTCAACGCGGCCGAGATGGAGCGCCTGCTGGCGGCCACGCCCGCGCACACGCTGCTCGTGGTGGACGAGGCCTACTATGAATACGCCTGCCACGCGGACGGCTACCCCGACGTGCTGGCCATGCTGCGCGGCCGCGCCATGCCGTGGATCGTGCTGCGCACCTTCTCCAAGGCCTGGGGCCTGGCGGGCCTGCGCGTGGGCTACGGCCTGGCCAGCGACGCGGCTCTGGTGCAACTGCTCGATCGCGTGCGCACGCCCTTCAACGTGAACCACGCCGCGCAGGCGGCGGCGCTCGCGGCCTGGGGCGACGAGGCGTTCATGCAGCGCGGCGTGGCCGAGACCGTGCGCCTGCGCGGGGTGCTGGCCGAGCGGCTGGCGGCGCTGCCGGGTGTGCGCATCGCTCCTTCGGCCACCAACTTCCTGTTCCTCGACATCGGCCGCCCCAACGCGCCCGTGAACGAGGCGCTGCTGGCCCAGGGCCTCATCGTCAAGCCCTGGAAGGAACCGGGCTTCGAGCATTTCATCCGCGTCTCCATCGGCACCGAGGCCGAGAACGAGCGCTTCGCGCGGGTGCTGGCGGGCATTTTGGCCGCCTGACTTGTCTATACAGGAAAGACGGCACGAGCATAGCGCCCACCGTGTTCCCCACCTTTTTCCATCTATGACCGACACCGATTCTTGCGTTTCCAATGCCCCGCCGGCGGGGAGCCTGTTTGCCGAACACGCACTGCTGCCCGGGGGGTGGGCGCGCGATGTGCTGCTGCAATGGGATGCCGTGGGGCGGCTGCTGTCCGTTGAGGCAGAGTCTGCCGCGGGCGCCGCGCCGCGCGCGGCCGGCCCCGTGGTGCCCGGTATGCCCAACCTGCACTCGCATGCGTTCCAGCGCGCGTTCGCGGGCCTGACCGAGTACCGCGCCGAGGCGCAGGACAGCTTCTGGAGCTGGCGCAACCTCATGTACCGCTTCGCGGCGCAGATCACGCCCGAGTCGCTCGAGGCCATCGCGACCTGGCTCTACGTGGAGATGCTCGAGGCGGGCTACACCTCGGTCTGCGAGTTCCACTACGTGCACCACGACCGGGACGGCCGCCCCTATGCAGACGACGCCGCGCTCTCGCTGGCGCTGCTGCGCGCGGCGCACACGGCGGGCATCGGCATCACGCTGCTGCCTGTGCTCTACCAGACCAGCGGCTTCGGTGGCAAACCGCCGCGCGCGGACCAGGCCCGCTTCATCCGCAGCACGGACAACATGCTCTCCTTGTTGGAGCGCTTGGCGCCCGCCACACGGGCGCAAAGCGCCGCTTTGGGTCTGGCCCCGCATTCGCTGCGCGCCGTGCCGCCCGACAGCCTGCGCGTGGCCGTGGAGGGGCTTAGGGCGCTCGATGCGCTCGCGCCCATCCACATCCATATCGCCGAGCAGATGCAGGAGGTTCAGGACTGTGTGGCCTGGAGTGGCCAGCGCCCCGTGCAGTGGCTGCTCGACCACGCGCCCGTGGACGCGCGCTGGTGCCTGGTGCACGCCACGCACATGACGCCCGAGGAATACGCGGGCGCCGCCCGCACAGGCGCCGTGGCCGGCATCTGCCCCACGACCGAGGCCAACCTGGGCGACGGCATCTTCGACATGCCGCTGTGGCAGCGCCACGGCGGTGCCTGGGGCGTGGGCTCGGACAGCCATGCCTGCGTGAACGCGGCCGAGGAACTGCTGATGCTCGAGTACAGCCAGCGCCTGTCGCTGCGCCAGCGCAATGTGCTGGCGACCGCCGGGCAGCCGCAGGTCGGCACTGCGATGTGGCAGGCTGCCGTGCAGGGTGGTGCGCGGGCCGCGGGCCGCCCCGTGGCAGGGCTGGCCGTGGGCCAGCAGGCCGACTTTGCCGTGCTCGACGCCGGCCATGTGGCGCTGGCCGGCCTGCCGGTCGAGGCCATGCTCTCGGCCCACGTGTTCGGCAGCCACCGCACGAGCGCGCTGCACAGCCTGTGGGTGGGCGGAGCGCAGCGCGTGGCCGCCGGGCGCCATGCGCTGCACGACAGCGCCGCCCAGGCCTTCGTGGCCGCGCGGGCCGCCACCATCGCCCCCTGACCGTTCCATCGACACCCGTAGACTCACGCCATGACCGATACCGTTCCCCCGCCGTTCACGTTCCACCAGGGCAGCGCGCCGCTGCTGATCTCCATGCCCCATGTGGGCACGCATGTGCCGCCCGCCATCGCAGCGCGCTTCACCGGCGAGGCACGCCAGGTGCCAGACACCGACTGGCACCTGGAGCGCCTCTACGGCTTTGCCAGGGAGCTGGGCGCCTCGATCCTCGTGGCCACGCATTCGCGCTACGTGGTGGACCTGAACCGCCCGCCCGACGGCGCCAGCCTCTACCCCGGCCAGAGCGTCACGGGCCTGTGCCCGGTGGACACCTTCGACGACACGCCCATCTACGCCAACCCGGCCGATGTGCCGGGCGACGCCGAGGTGGCGCGGCGCCGCGATGCCGTGTGGGCCCCGTACCACGCGCAGCTGCGCACCGAGCTGGAGCGCATCCGCGCCGCGCATGGCGTGGCCGTGCTGTGGGATGCGCACTCGATCCGTTCGGTGCTGCCGCGCTTCTTCGAGGGCAAGCTGCCCGACCTGAACCTGGGCACGGCCGATGGCGCGAGCTGCGACCCAGCCCTGGCGCAGGAGCTGCTGGCCATCGGCAAGGCCGCCACCGGCTACACGGCCGTGCTCAACGGCCGCTTCAAGGGCGGCCACATCACGCGCCACTACGGCCGCCCGGCCGACAACGTGCATGCCGTGCAGCTCGAGATGACGCAGTGCAGCTACATGCAGGAGGCGCTGCCGTTCGACTACCTGCCCGAGGTGGCGGCCGGCATCCAGCCGCACCTGCGCCGCATGGTCGAGGCCGCGCTGGCCTTCGCGCGGGCCCGCGCCAGGTGAGCCGCTTTTTTCTTTGTCAGATGGCCGGGGTGTTGCATGCGCTAGCATTTGCGCATGAGTGAAATGCAGTCTGGCGGCCTGGCGGAGAACCAGATGCCCGTGCAGCGCGCCGTGGAAGGCGGCGTGTTCCGCATGCCGCTTTTCCACCCCGGCACCCGGGTGCA
>JASLFM010000519.1 GCA_030150585.1 Acidovorax sp. | reverse complement strand
AGCCCGATAAAAACAGAACAATAGTTCCGTTAGCAAAAACCCTAACTCCCGCCTATCCATTCGAATCCTAAAATTCACACAAACAGAATTTTCATTCTGCACATAAGAATTTTTGAAAGGCATCGAATGCTTGAACGCAAGCCCCTGCTGATCGCAGGGAACGACGTGCAGGGGGAGCAGGGCATCGCCCCCCTGGTATCGGTCAACCCGGCGACGGGCACGACCAACTACGAAGTCGCCGCCGCCGGCCCGCGCGCCGTGGACGACGCGGTACGCAACGCCGCCCAGGCCTGCAAGGCCCGCGCATGGACCGAGATGCTGCCCATGCAGCGCGCGCGCATCCTCTTCGGCATCGCCGACCGCATGGAGCGCGACGGCGACCAGCTCGCGCGCTTGCAGATGATCGAGAACGGCAAGGTGTGGAGCGAGTGCGTGAAGCAGGTCAAGAGCGCTGCTGCCACCTTCCGCTACTACGGCGCGGTCTGCGAGACCACGGGTTCGGAGGTGACGCCGGCACGCGGCAGCTACCTGTCCATGACGGCCTACGAGCCCTATGGTGTGGTCGCCGCCATCACGCCGTGGAACTCGCCCTTGACGATGGAGGCACAGAAGATCGCCCCCGCGCTGGCCGCGGGCAACGCGGTCGTGCTCAAGCCGTCGGAGGTCACGCCCTCGACCGGCCTGGCGGTCGGCCGTATCGCGCTGGAGGCGGGCCTGCCGCCGGGGCTGCTGAACGTGCTGCCCGGCACCGGGCACGACGTGGGCGCCGCGCTGGTCGCGCACCCGCTGGTGCGCATGGTGTCGTTCACCGGCGGCACGGAAAGCGGTCGGCGCATCGCCGAGGTGGCCGCGCGCAAGCTCATGCCCGTGGCGCTGGAGCTGGGCGGCAAGTCGCCCCACATCGTGTTCGCCGATGCCGACATCGACGCCGCCGTGGCCGCCGTGGCTGACGGCATCTTCGAAGGCAGCGGCCAGTCGTGCGTGTCAGGCTCGCGCCTGTTCGTGCAGCGCTCGGTGCACGGCGAAGTGGTGCGCAAGCTCGTGGAACACGCCCGCTCGCTGCGCGTGGACCTGCCCGAAGCGGCGGGCGCCGAAATGGGCCCGCTCGCCACCTTCGCACACCGCGACAAGGTCGAGCGCATGGTGGATGACGCGCGCGCCGCAGGCGCGCAGATCCTCGCGGGCGGCGCACGGCCCGAGGCGGCCGCGCTGGCGCACGGCGCCTACTACCTGCCTACGGTGATCGGCGGCATCGACAACCGCGCCGCCATCGCCCAGCAGGAGATCTTCGGCCCGGTGCTTTGCGCGCTGCCGTTCGACGACGAGGACGACCTCGTCGCCCAGGCCAACGACAGCGCCTTCGGCCTCGCCTCGGGCGTCTGGACGGCCGACTACAAGCGCGCCTGGCGCGTCGCGCGCGCGCTGGAGGCGGGCACCGTCTGGATCAACACCTACAAGCAACTCTCCATCGCCACGCCCTTCGGTGGCTTCAAGGAAAGCGGCATCGGGCGCGAGAAAGGCGCCACGGGCATGCGGCTGTACCAGCAGCCCAAGGGCATCTACTTCGGCATGGCATGAACCGCCTTCAGGAACCACACATGAGCAACACCACAACGAGCCAAGTGATCGGCTTCATCGGCCTGGGCGTGATGGGCGAGCCCATCTGCCGCAACCTGGCCACCAAGTCCGGCGCCCGCGTCATCGCCCACGACCTCGACGCAGCGCCGCTGCAGCGCCTCGCCGCACACGGCGTGCAGGCCGCGCCCAGCGCCACAGCCGTCATGCAGGCAGCCGACGCCGTCTTCCTCTCGCTCCCCTCCGGCGAAGTCGTCGCGCAACTGTGCCGCCAGGACGGAGGCCTGCTGGCCTCGGCCCGCGCGGGCCAGACCGTCGTGGACCTGAGCACCTCGCCCGTGGACACCACGCGCGCGCTGGCCCGCGAATTCGCGGCGCTGGGCGCGCAGTTCGTGGACGCGCCGGTGGCCCGCACCCGCGCCGCCGCCGAGGCGGGCACCCTCGCGGTGATGGTGGGCGCCACGCCCGAGGTGTTCGAGGCCGTCAAGCCCCTGATCGCTACCTTCGCCTCCGACATCGCTCTGTGCGGCCCCGTGGGCTGCGGCCAGGTGCTCAAGATCCTCAACAACATGGTGCTCTTCGAAACCGTGGTGGCCGTGAGCGAGGCCAAGGCCATCGGCGAGAAGGCCGGCGTGGACCCTGCCGTGCTGTTCGACACGCTCTCGAAAGGCTCCGCCGACAGCTTCGCGCTGCGCAACCACGGCATGAAGGCCGTGCTGCCCGGCGAATTCCCCGAGCGCGCCTTCTCCGTGCTCTATGCGCGCAAGGACCTGAAGTACGCCCTGCAATTGGCGCACGACGCGGGCGTGGACGCGCGCGGCGCAACCGTCGTCGATGCTTGGTTCCAGCAGGCCATCGACAGCGGCCTGGGCGAGAAGTACCACCCCGTCATCAGCCGGCTGATCTCAGGCCAGGCCTGAAACGCACAGGAGGAGACATGCGAACCATCACCCGACGGCTGGCGCTGCACGCCGCCCTGG
>JASLFM010000487.1 GCA_030150585.1 Acidovorax sp. | reverse complement strand
CCGAGGAAGGCGGTGAGCTGGCTGCCCAGCGCCCCCAGCAGCGGCACGCCGTTGGTGTCCTTGCGGTTGACGATGTCGCTGAGCTGTTCGCGCAGGCTTTGCAGCTGGTTGGCGATGGTCTTGCGGTCCTCGGGCTTGAGGGTGCCGCCGCCTGCGTTCACGACGAGCTCGCGCATGGCCTGCACCACGTTCACCGCGTCGCCCAGCGTCGATTCGGCCTGGGCAACGGCGTTGCGCTGCGTGTCGAGCGCGCGCTGCTCGGTCTGGATGCGGCTGATGCGCGTGAGCGCGCGCTCGGCCTGCGCGGCAGCAACGGGGTCGTCGCTGGCGCGCACCACCCGCTTGCCCGAGGTGAGGTTCTCCTGCAGGTTCGACAGCGTGGTCTGGCGCTGGCTCAGGTTGCGGATCGAACTGTCGTACATGTTGGCCGTGGCCAGGCGCTGGATGGTGGTGCTGCTCATATCGGACTCCGTGATGGGCTAAGGGCTCAGCGGCTCATGGTCTGGATCAGGGTGTCGAAGATGTTCTGCGCGATCTGGAGCATTTTGGCCGAGGCCTGGTAGGCCTGCTGGTACTGGATGAGCTTGGCGGCCTCTTCGTCGAGGTTCACGCCCGACACGGCCGTGCGGTCACGCTCCAGGTTGTCGGCGATGGTGGAGGACAGGTTGGCCGCGTACTGCGCGCTCTGCACGCGCGTGCCCACCTGGGCCATCGCGCCGGCCCAGCCGTCTTGCATGGTGGCGTTGTCGAACATCTGTACGTCGCGCAGGTTCATCAAGGCCTGGGCGTTGCCGGCGTTGCGCGTGTAGGCATCGCCGTACTGCGGGTCGAGCGCATTGCCGACGGTCACCGTGTCGCCGCCCTTGGGCGTGCCCTGCAGCGTGATCTCCCAGCCGTTGATCGAGATGGGGCTGCCCGACGTGTAGGGCTGTGCGGTGGCCAGCGCCGTGGGCGGGTTCGTGCCGCGGTCGTACACGTCGTAGGTGATCGGGGGACCTGCATTGAACTGCAGCTGCACGCCGCCCGCGATGGGGGGGACGGCCGCGGGGTTGGCATTGGCCGGTATCACCAGGCCGGGCGGGTTGGGCAGCCCCGTGGCCCTGAGGCCCGCCAACTGCATCGTGCCGCCGTTGGCCGTGCCCATGGAGGCATTGACCGGGTTCGCCGCCGCGAGGTCGCGCGGCGAGTAGACCAGCGACTGGACGTTGGCCGCCGCGCTGGAGAACGGCTTGAACAGGATGCTCTCGCCTGAGGCGCCCGCCGCCGTGAGGTTGAAGGAGAGCCCGTCGATGTTCTGCAGCGCCGGGTCCGCGAGGCTGGTGAACGCGGTGGTCTTGCCGTCGGACAGGCGCACGACCTGGCCCGCGGGCGGCGTGCTGAAGCGCACCTCATAGTCGGAGGCAGCGAACTGCGTCGCATTGGTGAAGGTGACGGTGCCTGCCGCCGTGGCGCTGCTGGTGTAGCCGTTGGCACTGGTGGGCACCGAGAACAGGTCGCCGCCCGGCTTGCCGTCCAGCGTGAGCCCCAGCCTGTTCTGGGCGTTCATCGTCATGCCGATGGCCTGCGCCATGCGCCCCAGCAGGTTGCGCGCCTCGGCCAGGTCGCTGTTGGAAAAGCGCATCAGGCCCGCGACCTCGCCGCCGCCGAGCATGTCCGCGTTCAGCTCCACGGGCGTGGCCCCGGGGCGGTTGAAGAACAGCGCCATCTGGCCGCTGCCCGGGTACTGCTTGCTCTCGTCGATGGACAGCGAGGTGGCCGTGGTGCCCAGCACCAGTGGCTGGCTGCCGGCCACGAACAGGCCCACGGTGCCGTCGTCGGCGGGCACCTGGGTGGTCTGGATGTACTGGTTGAGGTCGCGGATCAGCTGGTCGCGCTGGTCGAGCAGGTCGTTGGGCGTCTGGCCATTGCCGCGCGCGCGGGCGATCTGCTCGTTCACGCCCGCGATGCTCTGCGCGATGCTGTTGATCTTGACGACGTCGTTCTTGAGCTGCTCGTTGACGGTGTACTGGATCTCGCCGATCTGCTCGGCCGACGAGCGCATGCGGCCCGCCGTCTCGTTCATGCGCGTGAGCGCCACGGTGCGGGCCGTGAGGTCGGTGGGCGAGCCCACCACGTCCGAGAGCGAGTTCATCATGTCGGTGATGGCGGCGCCCAGGCCGCTCTTGCCCCCGCTGAAGACGTCCTGCAGCTGGTTGAGCTTGTCCGAGCGGGCCTTGTCCGCCGCCTGCGTCGAGCCGGCCATGGCCGCCTGGCGCGTGAGCAGCTCGTTGTAGTTGCGCAGGATGGTTTGCACCGCCACGCCCTGGCCGATGTAGCCGCCGCCCGTGTACTGGCCCTGCACGGTGACGAGCTGCGCGCTCTGGCGCGAATAGCCCGGCGTGTTGACGTTGGCGATGTTGTGGCCCGTGGTCTGCAAGGCCACCTGGTTGGTGAGGAGCGCGCGGGCGCCGACGTTGAGAAGGCTCATGGTTCAAGGGCTCCGGGTTTCATGCCTGCGTGCCGCCCGCTTGCGCGAAGGCCGGCGGCCGCGCCACGGCCTCCGTGCTCTGGATGGCGCGGCTCAGCTTGGCGGCGTACTGCGGGTCGGTGGCATAGCCTGCCTTCTGCAGCTCGGTGGCATAGGCGAGGGCGGAGCCGGTTTTGCCGCGCGCTTTTTCGTAGCGCGGGTTGTCGTTGATCAGGCGCGCATAGTCGCGGAAGGATTCCTCGTACGAGCCGTAGGCGCGGAACCGGGCCGTGACCTTGCGCGGTGTGCCGTTCACATACTCGGTGGTGGTCACTTCGGCCACCTTGCCCGTCCAGTCCTTGCTGGCCTTGATGCCGAAGAGGTTGAAGGCGCTGCTGCCGTCCTTATTGCGGATCTCGCTCTTGCCCCAACCCGTCTCGTGCCCGGCCTGGCCCAGCATGAACGCGGCGGGAATGCCGCTGTCCTGTGCCACGCGGTCGGCCGCTGCGCGGTGGTGCTGCACGAAGGCGTCGCGGCCCTTGGGGGAAGGGGCAGTGGAACCGGTGGCCGCGGCGCTCTTGCGCAGCGTGGCGTCCAGGCTCAGCGTGGACGGCACGGAAAGCTGCATGCCGCCGCCCGCCTGCGCGCCGCCCATCTGGCGTGTGAGCTGCCGCTGGATGGCCTCGGACAGCCCGCCGGGCAGGCCCGACATCTGCACCGAAAGCTGCTGGTCGAACAGGTCGTTCGCCAGGTTGCCTTCCGCGCCGTCGAGCAGGCCCGACTTCATCGTCGCCTCGCGCATGCTCTTGATCATCTCGCGCATGAACAGCGACTCAAACTGCTTGGCTGCCTCGCGCGCGGCCTGCGGGCCGTCCTTGCCGGCCTGCACCTTGAGCGCGTTGAGCGCGCGGCCGTCCACCGCGAGCGCGTTCGACGCGGCGGTGCTGCCGGCCAGGGAGGATGCGGACAGGGATGGGGTGTAGGCCATGTCAGATCACCTCCAGCTCGGCGTTGAGCGCACCCGCGGCCTTGATCGCCTGCAGGATGGCCAGCAGATCCTGTGGCGTGGCGCCCAGCGTGTTGAGCGCGCGCACCACGTCGGCCAGCTGCGGGGAGGGCGGCAGGTTCATGATGACGCCGGGGTCCTGCTTGACCTGGATGTCGCTCTTTTGCGCCACCACGGTCTGGCCCTGCGAGAACGGCGCGGGCTGGCTGATCACGGGCGTGCTGCTGATGGTGATGGACAGGTTGCCGTGTGCGATCGCGCAGGGGCCTAGCGTCACGGCCTGGTTCAGCACGATGGAGCCCGTGCGCGCATTGATGACGACCTTGGCCGCCGGCGTGGAGTCGGGCAGCGCCAGTTCCTCGAGCTCGGCGATGAAGTTCACGCGCCCGCCCGGGTCCAGCGGCGCGCGCACCTGAACCGTGCGCGCGTCGAGCGCGGTGGCCGTGCCCTGGCCGGAACGGGCGTTGATGGCGTTGGCCACCTTGCGCGCGGTCTGGAAGTCGGAGGCGTTGAGCCCCAGCGTGATCGTGTCGCCGTCGTGCAGCGGCGTGGGCACGGCGCGCTCCACCTGCGCGCCCTCGGGCACGCGGCCCGCGCTCAGGTGGTTGATCTGCACCTTGCTGCCGCCGGCCGAAGCGCCCGCGCCGCCCACGACCACGTTGCCCTGGGCCAGTGCATAGATCTCGCCATCGGCGCCGCGCAACGGCGTGGCGATGAGCGTGCCGCCCTTGAGCGACTTGGCGTTGCCCATGGACGAAACGTTCACGTCGATGGCCTGGCCCGGCTGCGCGAACGCGGGCAACTGGGCCGTGACGATCACCGTGGCCACGTTCTTGAGCTGCAGCTGCGAGGCCGTGCCCGGCGGCAGGCTGATGCCCATCTGCTGCAGGTAGTTCTGCAGCGCCTGGGTGGTGATCGGCATCTGCGTGGTCTGGTCCCCGGTGCCGTCGAGCCCGACCACGAGGCCGTAGCCCGTGAGCTGGTTGCTGCGCACGCCTGGCACGGCGGCCACTTCCTTGATGCGCAGGGCCTGGGCAGGCAGGGCGGCGCACAGCAGCGCCAGCGTGGCGACCAGCCAGGGCAGGCGCCGGATCGACAGGGCGGGCAGAATGTTCATGGGCCCGATTGTGGGTCGCGGCGCCGGGGCAGGATGGGGGGAAAAGACGCCGAATTTGCCGCTATTCGGGCGATCTGCCGCACCCGGAACGCAGCGCGGGCAGCTACCGAAAAGATAGCTGCCCGCGCAGTGATAACAGGCGCTGGAGGCTAGAAAGGCGTGAAGGAATTGAACGCCCGCGCCAGCCACCCCACGGCTTGTGCCTCGCTCTGCGCGCCGCGCCCGCGCGACTCGATGCGCACATTGGACACCTGCGTGGAGCTGATGATGCTGCCCGGCTGCAGGGCGCGCGGGTCCACGGTGCCGGAGAAGCGCAGCACGTCCACGTTCTGGTTCACGCCGATCTGCTTTTCGCCGGCTACCACGAGGTGGCCGTTGGGCAGCACATCCACCACCGTGGCCGTGATGGCGCCCGTGAAGGTGTTGGTGCTTTCCGTGCCGCCCTTGCCCGAGAACGAATTGTCGGAGCCGGCGCCCAGCGTGCTCTTGCCCGAGAGGTTGCCCGAGATCAGTGGCAGCGCGGTGATGCTGCCGCTGGCCTTGGAGCTGCGGTCCACGGTGGAGGTGGACTTCTGGCTGGCCGAAATGTTCTCGACGATCTGGATGGTCACGATGTCGCCCACCAGGCGCGCGCGGCGGTCTTCGAAGGCGGGGCGGTAGCTGGCCGCGTGGAACAGGCTGCCCGTCGCGGGTCCCGTGGGACGGGGCAGCGCGCTGATCGCGGGCGGCGTCGTGGGCAGCACGTCCACGGGCGGCGGCGGGTTGATGGAGGCGCAGCCTGCCGCGAGCAGCGCGGCCGATGCGAGGGCCAGGCGCACGATGGTCGTCATGGTGCGCTCCCTCACAACTGCGCCAGCTTGGCCAGCATCTGGTCGCTGGTCTGGATGGCCTTGGAGTTCATCTCGTAGGCGCGCTGGGTCTGGATCATGGTGACCAGCTCCTCCACCACGTTCACGTTCGAGGTTTCAAGGAAGCCCTGCTTGATGTAGCCCAGGCCGTTGGTGCCGGGCGTGCCCTGCTGGGGCTGGCCCGACGCCGCCGACTCCTTGTACATGTTCTGCCCCACGGGCTCCAGGCCGGCGGGGTTGATGAAGTTGGCCATGGCCAGATTGCCGATCTGCTGCGGGGCCGTGTTGCCCGGGACGAGGGCCGACACCACGCCGTCCGCGCTGATGCTGATGCTCGTGGCGTTGGCGGGCACGGTGATGCCGTTGGCGATGGGCAGCCCGCTGGAGGTGACGAGCCGGCCCTGCGCGTCGACCTGGAACGAACCGTCGCGCGTGTAGCCGATGGTGCCGTCGGGCAGGTTCACCTCGAAGAAGCCGTTGCCGTTGATCGCTACGTCCAGGTTGTTGTTCGACTGCTGCAGGCTGCCCTGGGTGAAGTTGCGGCTCGTGGCCACCGTGCGCACGCCCAGGCCCAGGTGCAGGCCGGTGGGCAGCTGGTTCTGCTCGGTGGTCTGCGAGCCGACCTGGCGCAGGTTCTGGTAGATCAGGTCCTCGAACACCGCGTTGTTGCGCTTGTAGCCGTTGGTGGAGACGTTGGCCAGGTTGTGCGAAATCACGTCCAGCTGGGTCTGCTGGGCGCTCATGCCGGTCTTGGCGATCCACAGGGAGTTGATCATTTCCTTTTCTCCTTAGCCATTCATGCTCAGCAGCTGGCTGGCGGTCTTGTCGTTGGTCTCTGCGGTCTGCAGCATGCGCATCTGGGCTTCGAACTGGCGCGAGGCGGCAATCATGCCGACCATGCTCTCGACCGCATTCACGTTCGAGCCCTCCAGCGCGCCCGAGAGCATGCGCGCGGCGGCGTCGTTGGGCATGGGGTCGCCCGAGGCGGTGCGGAACAGCCCGTCGTCGCCGCGCTTGAGCGGGTCTTCGGCTGTGGGCGTGGCGAGCTTGATGCGGCCCACGGCCGCAGCGGGCTGGCCCGGCACCTTGGCGGTGATGGTGCCGTCCGCGCCCAGCGAGAGATCGGCGCCGGGCTGCACGTCGATGGGCGCGCCACCGTCCGACAGCAGCGTGAGGCCCGTGCTCGTGACAAGCTGGCCCGCCGGCGAGATCTGGAACGAGCCGTTGCGCGTGTAGGCCTCGGTGCCGTCCAGCCCCTGCACCGCGAACCAGGCGTTGCCCGACGGCATGGCGTCGAGGTTGCGCCCCGTGCGCTGCACGGGGCCGGGTGTCTGCACGTGGCCCGAGGTGGCTTCCAGCGCGAACACGCGCGTGGTGGAGCCGTCGCCCTGGATGGGCACCGAGCGGAAGGTGGACATTTCCGCGCGGAAGCCGTTGGTGGAGACGTTCGCCAGGTTGTTGGACAGCACCGCCTGCCGGTGGGCGGCGGCGCTGGCGCCCGTCATGGAGGTGTAGATGATGCGGTCCATCGCGTGGCTCCGGGTTCAGGGCTTCGGGGTATCAGCGCAGGTTGACCAGCGTGGACATCACCTGGTCCTGCGTCTTGATGGTCTGCGCATTGGCCTGGTAGGCGCGCTGCGCGGTCATCATGTTGACGAGCTCGGCCGTGAGGTCCACGTTGGAGTCTTCGAGCGCGCCCGAGCGCAGCGCGCCGAAGGCGCCGTCCGTGGGCGCGCCCATGGTGGGCTGGCCCGAGGCGTAGGTCTCGGCCCAGTTGTTGTTGCCGATGTCGGCCAGGCCCTGGGTGTTGCGGAAACTCGCGAGCGCGATCTGGCCCTCGGCCCGGGTCACGCCGTTGGAGTAGCTCGTCATGATCGTGCCGTCGTTGCCGATGTTGATGCCCGTGAGCTGGCCGGCCGTGTAGCCGTTCTGCGTGAGTTCGGACACGGCGAACTTGGTGCCGAACTGGGTTGCGCCGCCGAGGTCGATCTGCACGGTATAGGCCGGCAGGTTGTTGGGGTTCGGCGTGGGCGGCGTGATGGTGACGGGCAGCTGGAAGCCCGTGGCCGGCGGCGTGGCGGCGGGACCGATGATCTTGCCGTTGTTGTCGAAGGTGACCTGGCCGATCGGTGTGGCCACGATGGGGGGCGTGGCCGTCGGATCGTCGAGCTGGGTATAGACGTCCCAGGTGTTGGCCGTCGCGGTCTTCTGGAAGTACAGGTTCACCGTGGTGGCCACGCCCTGGCTGTCGTAAACGTTGATCGAAGTGCCGTAGGTCGAGCGCGGCGTAGGAGGCACGGGCGGCGTGGCGGCGGGGTTGCCGGCCGCGTCGGGGGCGCGCGCGTCGAGGTTGAACGAGGCCTTGATGGTCGTGGTCTGCTTGGCCGGGATCGGCGCGCCTGTGGGGAACACCAGGGGCTGGGGGGTGCTGGAGGTGCGCAGGCCCGTGTTGGGGTCGACCGGGTAGCCCAGCACCTTGCCATTGCTGTTGGTGATGACGTTGCCCTGGTTGTCGAGCTTGAAGTTGCCTGCGCGCGTGTAGGCATAACTGCCGTCGGGCTGCAGGATCTTGAAGAAGCCGTTGCCGTTGATGGCCACGTCCATGTTGTTGCCGGTGACGGTGATGTTGCCCTGCGTGAATTGCTGGGCCACGGCGTCTACCTGCACGCCGATGCCCGCGTTGCCCGTGCTGGCCGTGCCGATGGCCGAGGCCACCATCTCGGCGAATTCGGTGCGCGACGACTTGAAGCCCACGGTGCCCGAGTTGGCGATGTTGTGGCCGATCACGTCCAGGTTCTTGCTGGCGGCGTTCAGGCCCGAGAGGCCTTGCTGGAAACCCATGGTTTTCTCCTTGTCGGTGAATCTGCGGTGCGTCTGGCCGGCGGCTCTTGCTCAGAGCACGGCGCGGATGTCGGCGTACTTGACGGTGCTGCCGGTGTCGAGGTCGAGCGTGAGGGCTCCCGCGGTCGATCCTGTGCCGGTGACCTTGGACTGCATGAGGTTCGTGGCCGTCACGGCGCCGTCCTTGTTCGTGGCCGTGACGCGGAACTTGAGGGCGCTCTTGTCGCCCGTGTACTGGCCCGCGTCCCACGTGAAGTCGTGGCGGCCCTTCTCCTGCGCGCCCATGTCCACCGTGCCGACCACCTGGCCGCCCGGCGTCACGACCTCGACCTTCACGGCCGTAGCGGCATTGGCCAATTCGAAGGTGCCCTGGCCCTTGGCGTCGGTGTAGGTGAGCTTGGAGCCCTCGGTGAGCACCGTACGGCCGATCATGGTCGTGCCCTGCAGCGACTGCATGGCCGCGAACTGCTCGGCCATGGACTGCATGGTGAGGTTCAGCGTCTGGATGCCCGTCACGGTGTTGATCTGCGCCATCTGCGAGGTCATCTGCGCGTTGTCCATGGGGTTCATGGGGTCCTGGTTGTTGAGCTGCGCGACGAGCAGCTTGAGGAACCGGTCCTGCGCCGCGTTCGGGTCGGTGGCCGAGTCGGGTTTGGTCGAGGTGGTGGTCTTGCCCGCGTCGAGCGCGCTGGTGTCGATGGGTGTGATGAACATGGCGATGAACCTTTTATTGCCCCATTTGCAGGGTCTTGAGCAGCAGCGACTTGGTTGTGTTCATGACCTCGACGTTGTTCTGGTACGAGCGCGAGGCGGAAATCATGTTGACCATTTCCTCGACGGCATTCACGTTCGAGTGGTTCACATAGCCTTCGGCGTCGGCCGAGGGGTGGCTGGGGTCGTGCAC
>JASLFM010000478.1 GCA_030150585.1 Acidovorax sp. | reverse complement strand
GCGCTTGAGCACGGGCAGGCAGTAGTAGTGCGGACGGATGCCGCCCGTGAAGATGGCGTTGCGGTTGTAGAGCAGGTGGTGCGCGGTGATGGTGGCAGCCGTGTGGGCGTCGCTGCCGGCCACGTAGTCGGCGGCATCCTTCGTGGTGATGTGCTCGAAGACGATCTTCAGTTCGGGGAAGTCGCGGCGCAGCGGAATGAGCTGCTGCTCGATGAACACGGCCTCGCGGTCGAACAGGTCGATGTCGCTGCTCGTCACCTCGCCGTGCACCAGCAGCAGCATGCCGGCCTTCTGCATGGCCTCCAGCGTCTTGTAGGTCTTGCGGATATCGGTCACGCCTGCATCGCTGTTCGTCGTGGCGCCTGCGGGGTAGAGCTTGCACGCGACCACGCCAGCATCCTTGGCCCGCGCGATTTCCTCGGGCGGCAGGTTGTCGGTGAGGTACAGCGTCATCAGCGGCTCGAACTGCACGCCCCGCGGCACGGCCGCGAGGATGCGCTGCTTGTAGGCCAACGCCTGGGCCGCCGTGGTGACGGGCGGGCGCAGGTTGGGCATGATGATCGCGCGGCCGAACTGCGCGGCCGTGTGGGGCACGACGGTGTGCAGCGGCTCGCCGTCCCGCACGTGCAAGTGCCAGTCGTCGGGGCGGGTGATGGTGAGGGTCTGGAGGGGCTCGGTCATGGAGCCGCATTGTCCCATCCGCGATGTTGTCTTGCCAGATCGTTGCCGCTAGGATGTTTCTAGTCCGTTCGCGAAAGGGACCTCCCCATGAAGCCGTTCATCCACCATTTCGGCGCTGGCTCCCATTTCCAGTGGAACCTCGACTGCTCCGTCGGCAAGGGCGGCCAGAACAACCTGCCCGTCGACGTTAGCTACATCCAGTGGTACTACACGGTGGCGGCCAGCAACCCGCGCACGCCAGCCGAGCGCAAGGCCGTATATGCCCGTGTGGCAGTGACCGGCACATGCCGCGGCACGGAGGATGACCCGCTGGTCCAGGCCATCCTCACGCAGCAGCGCGCACTGTCCCACCCCTTCATCGACGGACGGGTCAGTGTGGCCACCGGCGACGGCAGGGTCGGCGAGATGGCGTTCTTCATCCTCCGGCTGGGCGCCCGCTTTGCGGACATGCTGCCCCAGGCCTGGCCGCGCCTGGACCTCGTGCCGGGCTGCCCCCCGATCGTCGCGGAGGCCGTTCGCAGGAGCGTTCCGCGGGTAACGGCCTGATCACTCCGCCGTGATGCCCGCCTTGCGCACCACTTCGCCGAACTTGGCGAGGCGCTCGGCCATCATCTTCTCGAACGCGGCCGGGGGCATTTCCTCAGGGGCAATCACGCCACGGTCCTTGAGATTGGCCAGCATGGCGGGTGAGGTGGCAACCTGTCGCACCGCCTTGTACAGCGTCTGCACGATGGGTTCGGGCGTACCGCCGGGCGCGGCCAGGCCGGTCCACGAACTCAGGTTGAGCTGGGGATAGCCCACCTCGGCCATGGTGGGCACGTCGGGCAGCTGGGGCAGGCGCTGCTCCGACGCCACCACCAGCGCGCGCACCTTGCCCGCCTGGATGTGCGGCAGCATGATGACCAGGTTGTCGAGGATGAACTGCACCTCGTTGCCCAGCACGGCCGTGATCAGCGGCGTACCGCCGCGGTACGGGATGTGCGTGGTGTAGATGCCGGTGGCCGCCTTGAGCATTTCCACATTGAGCTGGCCCATGCTGCCAATGCCGCCGCTGCCGTAGTTGAGCTTGCCAGGATGCTTTTTGGCGTAGTCGAGGAATTCCTTGAAGCTCTTGATCGGCAGGCTGGAGTGCACCACCAGCGCATTGGGCTGGCGGCCCAGGATGGCGATGTTCTCGAAGTCCTTGATCGGGTCGTAGCCCACCTTGGGCTGCGTGAGCGGGTTGGCCAGGTGGCTGCTCTGCGACGACACGACCAGCGTGTAGCCGTCGGGCTTGGCGCGTGCCACGCCCAGCGAGGCGACCGAGCCGCCCGCGCCGGGGCGGTTCTCGACCACGATGGGTACGCCC
Source organism: Acidovorax sp. (assembly GCA_030150585.1). GTDB lineage: Bacteria > Pseudomonadota > Gammaproteobacteria > Burkholderiales > Burkholderiaceae_C > JASLFM01. The sequence continues at coordinate 2,989 of JASLFM010000478.1, read as the reverse complement.
AGCACGCGCGACAGCGGCTCCGAATACTGGCGCGCCATGATGTCCACCGAGCCGCCCGGCGGGAAAGGCACGACGAGCGTGATCGGGCGCGAAGGGAATTTCTCGTCGGCCTGCGCGGTCAGGGGCGCCAGGCCGGTGAGGCCCAGCCCCAGGCCAGCGCCCAGGAGTTGGCGGCGGGTGGGTTGCAGGTGGTGCATGGTCACGTCTTTCATGGATACGGAAATCAGGGGTGATCGAACACGGCCAGGGCCACGGCCTGCGCGCGCGGCACAAAGGTGGCCAGCTCGCAGTACTCGCGCTCGGTGTGGGCGTGCCCGCCCACGGGCCCCGTGCCGCACAGCGTGGGCACGCCCACCGAAGCCGTGAGGCCGCTGTCGGCCGCGCCGCCCGTGAACTCGCCCTGCACGTCGAAGCCCAGCGACTGCGCGCCGCGCCGGTACAGGGCGAGCAGTGCGTCGGGCGTGGGCGCCATGGGCAGGGTGCGGCGCGCGCCGATGATGCGACCGCGCGTGCGCGGCAGGGACTCTTCCTCGACGATGGCGCGGATGCGCTCGAGCAGCGCGTCGGGGTCGGTATCGGCCGTGTAGCGCACGTCCAGCTCGGCCTTGGCGTGCGGCGCCACCATGTTGGGCACGATGCCGCCGTGGACCACGCCCACGTTGGTGGTGATGCCCGTGGCGGGGTCGGTGAGCGCGTGCAGCGCGAGGATCTTGCGTGCCAGCGCCTCCAGCGCGCTCGCGCCAGCCGCGTGGTTGATGCCCGCGTGTGCGGCCACACCCTCGACCTCGAAATCGATCGCCATCGAGCCCTTGCGGCTCGTGACAAGGTTGCCGCTCACGCGGCCTGGCTCGGCGTTGAACACGGCGCGCGCACCCCGCGCCACGTCCATGATGCGCTCGCGCGTGGCGGGCGAACCGATCTCCTCGTCGCACGAGAAGAAGAGCTTGAGCGGCGCGCGCAGGCCGCCGCAGCGCGCAAAGGCCTCCGCTACGAACACGTTGAGCACCAGGCCCGACTTCATGTCGGCCACGCCGGGACCGTAGGCCCGGCCATCTTCCACGCGGAAGGGGCGGCGCCCCACGGTGCCGGCGGGATAGACCGTGTCCATGTGGCCCATGAGCAGGATGGGCGCGCCCTCGCTGGGGCCCGGCACGTCGGCGTGCAGCAGCACGCCGTAGCCCGGCACGGGCTCGAAGCGCACGGCCACGCCTGCGGCCTCGAGGCGCTCGCGCAGGGTCTGGGCCACGGCCGTCACGCCGGCTTCGTCCCGGCTGCCGCTGTCGATATCGACGATTTTCTGCAACAGGTCTTGCATGGCCTGCTGCTGGCCTGCCAGCCAGTCCAGGAGGCATGTGCGCTGCTGCGCGCGGCTTTCTTCAAGGGTATCCTGCATGGCTGCGAAAGACTCTGGGCGAAGTAGATGGCGGCAGTGTTGCACGTGCACTTCGCGTTTGCAATAAGTTTTTCATAAAACATACATCAATGAAATTATCATTGCAGAATCCCCAGGGGCTGCTGCCCGAGCGCCTGGGGCGGCTGAGCGCTGAATTCACGGCCAGTGAGCAGTCGCTCGCCCTTGCGCTGGGGCACGACTACCCGCACGCGCTGCTCGAATCCGCCACGGCGCTGGCCGCGCGCGCAGGCACCAGCGCCTCCACCGTGGTGCGCCTGTTCGCCAAGCTCGGCTACGCGAGCTACGCCGAGGCCCAGCGCGAGGCGCGCGGCGAGGTCACGGCCCTGCTGCAGACGGCCGCACAGCGCGCGCCGGTGACCATCGGCGCCCAGCGCAGTCCACGTGAGTGCGTGGACGACGCGCTGCTGCACGACCAGCACAACATCCAGGCCACGCGCGAGGGCCTGGACATGGGGGCCTTCGAGGCCATGGCGCGGCGGCTGGCGCAGGACACGGGCGGACGCATCTATGTGCTCGCCCAGATCAACAGCGCCCCCGTGGCGGCGTGGCTGGCGCTGCACCTCAACATGTGCCGGCCGGGCGTGCAGGAGCTCGACGCAGGGGCCGTCTCCCCTGCGGACCAACTGCTGTGGGTACAGCCAGGCGATGTGCTGCTCACCTTCAGCGTGAGCCGCTACGCGCGGGGCACGCTGCAGGTAGCGAGGCGCTTTCGCGAAGCTGGCGGCCAGGTGCTCGCCATCACCGACGGACCGGCCTCGCCACTCGTGCCCCTGGCCCACCACTGGCTTCAGGTGCGCACCTCGAACGCCTCCCCCTTCCACTCGTACACGGCGGCGTTCTTTCTGTGCAATGCGCTCGTTTCGGCCGTGGCCCAGCTGCGGCACGATAGCGTGTCCGAGGCGCTCGCACGGCGCGACGCGCTCTGGGAGGATTTCGAGCACCAGATCGCCGCGCCTGCGCCGCGGCGCACCAGCGCGCGCCGAAGGGAGGTGGGAGCACCCATGAAAAAAGGGCGCTGAGCGCCCTTTTTCTTTTTCGGATGCGGCCGGGCCCCATCTTCAGTGCTGCAGGATCTTGTTGAGGAAGTCCTTGGTACGCGGCTGGCGCGCATCGGGGTTGCCGAAGAATTCATCCTTCGAGCAATCCTCGAGGATCTTGCCGCCCACGTCCATGAAGATCACGCGGTCGCTGACCTTCTTGGCGAAGCCCATTTCGTGCGTCACGCACATCATGGTCATGCCTTCGTTGGCCAGGCCGATCATCACGTCGAGCACCTCGCCCACCATTTCGGGGTCGAGCGCCGAGGTAGGCTCGTCGAACAGCATCACGATGGGATCCATCGAGAGGGCGCGCGCGATGGCCACGCGCTGCTGCTGACCGCCCGAAAGCTGGCCCGGGAACTTGTCCTTGTGCGCGATGAGGCCCACGCGCTCCAGCATCTTCAGGCCGCGCTTCTTGGCGTCGTCGGCGCTGCGGCCCAGCACCTTGATCTGCGCGATGGTGAGGTTGTCCGTCACCGACAGGTGCGGGAACAGCTCGAAGTGCTGGAACACCATGCCCACGCGGCTGCGCAGC
>JASLFM010000378.1 GCA_030150585.1 Acidovorax sp. | reverse complement strand
GGCACCGATACGGGCGTGGGCAAGAGCCTCGCCTCGGCCGCGCTCCTGCACGCGCTTGCGCGCCATCACCCACGCGTGGTGGGCATGAAGCCCGTGGCCGCAGGCGCCGAGCCGCACGGCGGCCAGTTGGCCAACGAGGATGCCATCGCGCTGCGCGCCGCCTCCACCGTGGCCGTGCCGGTCGATCTGGACAACCCGGTTTTGCTGCCCGACCCGCTCTCGCCACACATCGCGGCCGCGCGCGCTGGAACGACCATCTCCATTCCCGCCATCGTGCACAGCTACCGCCAGCTCGCCGCGCTGGCCGACGCGGTGGTCGTCGAGGGCGCCGGGGGCTTCCACGTGCCGCTGTCCGACACCGAGACCGGCGCCGACCTGGCCCAGGCCCTGGGCCTGCCCGTGGTGCTGGTCGTGGGCCTGCGCCTGGGCTGCCTGAACCACGCCGCGCTCACCGCCGAGGCGGTCCGCGCGCGCGGCCTCGCGCTCGCGGGCTGGGTCGCCAACCGCGTGGACCCGCAGATGCTGGCCCCCGAGGAGAACATCGCCTGGCTGCGCCAGCACCTGGGCGCCCCGCTGCTGGCCACGCTGCCGCACCAGCCCCAGCCCGATGCGCGCGCCCTCGCCGCGCTCTACCGATTGCCACCCGACTGGACATGACCTCCTGGATCGATGAATTCCCCGCGCGCATCGCCGCGCTGGATGATGCCCACCTGCGCCGCCAACGCCGTGCCGTGGTGCCCGCCGAGGGGGCCCACCTCACCGTGAACGGTGCGCCCATGCTGGCCTTCTGCAGCAACGACTACCTGGGCCTCGCAAGCCACCCGCTGCTCGCCGAAGCCGCCTGCGCGGGCGCGCGCGAATTCGGCGTGGGCTCGGGCGGCTCGCCCCTGGTCAGCGGCCACAGCCAGGCCAACGCCGCGCTGGAGGACGACCTCGCACGCTTCGTGCAGCTGCCACGCGCGCTCTACTTCTATGCGGGCTACGCCACCAACATCGGCATCGTGCCCGCGCTCGTGGGCGCGGGCGACGCGCTGTTCTCCGACGCGCTCAACCACGCCTGCCTGATCGACGGCGCGCGCCTGTCGCGCGCCACCGTGCACCGCTACCCGCATGCGGACCTGGCCGCGCTCGACGCCCTGCTCGCAGCCAGCCCCGCGCGGCGCAAGCTCGTGCTCACCGACGCCGTGTTCAGCATGGACGGCGACGTGGCCGATGTGCGCGCGCTGCTCGCGCTGTGCGAACGGCACGATGCGCTGTTGCTGATCGACGACGCGCACGGCTTCGGCGTGCTCGGCCCCGAGGGGCGCGGCACGCTGGCCGAGGCGGGCCTGGTCGGCGCGAACGCCTCGCCGCGCGTGCTCTACATGGCCACGCTGGGCAAGGCCGCGGGCGTGGCGGGTGCCTTCGTCGCGGGACCCGACGCGCTCGTCGAATGGCTGGTGCAGAAGACGCGCAGCTACATCTTCGCCACGGCCGCGCCCGCGCTGCTCGCGCGCGCGCTGCAGGCCAGCCTGCGCGTGATCGCCACCGAGGGCTGGCGGCGCGAACATCTGGCGCAGCGCGTTGCCCAGTTGCGCGGCGGCCTGGCCCCCCTGGTGCAAGGCACACACTGGCAATTGGGCGACTCGCGCACCGCCGTGCAGGCCCTGGTGATCGGCGCCAACGACGAGGCCCTCGCCGTGATGGAAGGCCTGCGCGCACGCGGCCTGTGGGTGCCCGCCATCCGTCCACCCACGGTGCCCGAAGGCACGGCACGGCTGCGCATCGCGCTGTCGGCCGCCCACACCGAGGCCGATGTGGCCCAATTGCTGGGCGCACTGGCCGAACTCGCGCCGCGCGCGGGGAAGGCTATATGAGCTACAGCGTCAAGGAAATTTTCTACACCCTGCAGGGCGAGGGCGGCCAGGTCGGCATGCCCGCCGTGTTCTGCCGCTTCGCGGGCTGCAACCTCTGGAGCGGCCGCGAGCAGGACCGTGCAAGCGCCATCTGCCGCTTCTGCGACACCGACTTCGTGGGCACGGACGGCACGCTGGGCGGCAAGTTCGCCGACGCGGGCGCGCTGGCACGCCAGATCGCGGCGCAGTGGCCCGCGCAGGACCGCGCCCACCGCCTCGTGGTGCTCACGGGCGGCGAGCCATTGCTGCAGGTCGACGCGCCGCTGATCGACGCGCTGCATGCCGAGGGCTTTCGCATCGCCGTGGAGAGCAACGGCACCATCGCGGCACCGCCCGGCATCGACTGGCTGTGCATCAGCCCCAAGGCCGGCGCCGAGTGGGTGCAGCGCGAGGGCCAGGAGCTCAAGCTGGTCTGGCCCCAGAGCGGCCTGGACCTCGACGCGCTCGAAACCACGGGCCACTTCACCCACCGCTTCCTGCAGCCCATGGACGGCCCCGACCAGGCGGACCACATCGCGCTGTGCATCGATCTCTGCATGCAGCGCCCGGCGTGGCGCCTGAGCCTGCAGACCCACAAGCTCACCGGCATCCGCTGACGATGCCCCTCTCCGCCATGCCGCAGCAATACACCGTTCACCAGCGCATCTTCTTCGACGCAGCCCACACCCTGCGCCGGGAGATCGAGGCCGAGGGCAGCCGCCGCATCCACGGCCACACCTACCACGCCGAGGTCTCGCTCACAGGCCCGCTCGATCCCGCCACGGGCATGGTCCAGGACCTGGGCTACCTGCGCCAGCGCCTGGCCGTGCTGCGCGAGCGGCTCGACCACCACCTGCTCGACGAGGTGCCGGGCCTGGGCACGCCCACGCTCGAAAACCTCTGCCGCTTCATCGCCGAGGCCCTGTCCGACATGCAGCCCCCGCCCAGCCGCGTGCGCGTGTGGCGCGATGCGCTCGGCGACGGCTGTACGCTCGACCTGTCCTGACTTTTTCTTTGCTCCAACGAGGCCCGACATGCCCCACCTGATCGTCGAATACTCCCGCAACCTTGCCGGCTTCCCCGAGGCTCAGGCGCTCACCGAACTCAACGCTGCCGTCTGCGCGAGCCCCGAGGTCGCCGACGAGGCCGACCTCAAGAGCCGCATCGCGCCCGTGCAGCAGTTCGAGATCGGCACCGCGCCCGCGAACCGCGCCTTCGTACACGCCCAGCTGCGCCTGCTTTCGGGCCGCACTCCCGAGGCCAAGAAAGACCTCTCGGAACGCGTGGCCGGCGTGCTGCGCCGCCTCACGCCCCGCCCCGCGGGCGTGCTGGTGCAACTCAGCGTGGAGATCGTGGACATGGACCGGCCGAGCTATGTGAAAGAACGGCTCTAAACCGCCTCTTCAAGCTAGACCGATCCATCCAGCCGTGCCGCCAGCCAGCCGCGCAGGCTGTTGACAAAGGCCCAGGCCTGCACGCGCGGTACGTCATGCACGCGCAGCAGGCCCTCCTGCACACGGCCTTCGCGTAGCGCCAGAGCGCGGCCCACGCCGGGCAGCAGGCCGCAGGCGAGCGGCGGCGTGATCCAGCGGCCATCGAGCAGCGCGGCGATGTTGCCGCGCGTGCATTCGGTGATCTCGCCGGCCTCGTTCCACAGCAGGGTGTCGAACACGCCGGGCTCCATGGGCTCGAAGGCCGCATAGTGCGCGCGCCGCGTGGTCTTGTGGCGCACGAATTCGCCATGCGCCGCGCCAAACGGGCTCTGCGCCAGCGCCAGGCGCACGGGCTCGGCCGTGGGCGCAAGCGCGAAGGCCTCGGCCCGGGGCTCGCCCGCCGCGCCGAGCAACAGGCGCACACGCCACAATCCCGTGGGGTGCGCGGCGCACAGGGCATCCAGGCAGGCCTGCACGCGCGCCGCGTCCCAGGGCATGCCGAAGTGCGCGGCGCTGCCTGCCATGCGCGCCATGTGCTCGGCGCGATGGCGCAGTACGCCCGCGTCGAGCGCCAGGGTTTCCAGCAGGTCGAACGGCGCGCTTGCCCGCTCCACGAAAGTGCGCTTGGCGGCCCACTCGCGCCATTCGGCCACGGCTTCGGAGCCCCAGGTGATGCCGCTGCCGATGCCGCAGATGGCCCGCGTGCCGCGCAGCATCACGGTGCGGATGGGCACGTTGAAGGTGGCGGCCACGCCGCCCTGGCCGTCGGGCCGCACCACGCCCACGGCGCCACAATACACGCCGCGCGGCGCGCCCTCGAGTTCCGCGATGAGCTGCATGGCGCGCACCTTGGGCGCTCCCGTGACGGAGCCGCACGGGAACAGCGCGCCAAACACGTCGGACAGGCGCGTGCCCGCGCGCGTGCGCGCCTCCACGTCGGAGGTCATCTGCCATACGGTGGCCAGCGCCTCGGTGTGGAACAGGCGCGGCACGCGCACGCTGTGCGGTTCGGCCACGCGCGAGAGGTCGTTGCGCAGCAGGTCCACGATCATCACGTTCTCGGCCCGCTCCTTGGGGCTGGCGCGCAGTTGTGCGGCCAGGGCCTCGTCCTCCGCAAGCGTGGCGCCGCGCGGGGCCGTGCCCTTCATGGGCCGCGCGAGCAGGCTGCCGTCGCACCAGTCGAAGAACAGCTCGGGCGAGACGGAGAGCGTTTGCTCCTCCCCCATGTCGAGGAAAGCGCCGTAGCCACCCGGCTGCGCGCGGCGCAGTGCGGCGAACAGGGCCCGTGCACCGCCCTGCCAAGTGCCTTCGAGCGGCGCGGTGAAGTTGACCTGGTAGCACTCGCCCGCGCCGATGGCGCCGCGAATGCGGGCAATGGCCGCGTCGAACGCGGGCCGCGCGATCTCGCCCTGCCACTGCACCGCAGCCTCGCCGGGCTCCAGGCCGCCGTCCCAGGGCTGCGGCGCGTCGAACACCGCGAACCAAGCCAGCGGACCGTCGGCAGGGTGCGTGCGCAGGGCCGCATCGAACGCGGGCGCGGCCTCGTAGCGCAGCTGGCCTACCACCCAGGCGCCCGCGCGCGCGGCGGCCTCTACGGCGTCGAGCACGCCGCGCACCTCGTGCGGGGCCTGGGCCACGAGCGTGGCACGCGGCGCACCGAAGGCATGGCGCAGACGTGGCCCGGCGCTCTCGCGCGGGTCGGCGAAGTCGATCAGGGCAGTAAGTGTCAAATCGGCCTCCAGCGCTTATCCATCAAGCGCCAGCAGCTATCAAAACAAAAGCGCTATGCCGCCCCGAAATGCGGCACGAGCGCACCCGCCGGCTGCCCGCTCTTGAGCGCGGCGGTGA
>JASLFM010000403.1 GCA_030150585.1 Acidovorax sp. | reverse complement strand
CGTACAGGTGCAGTCGCCCACGCAGCTCGACCAGGCCACCGAGGCCATGGAAAGCCGTGCCGACGCCATCACCAACGTGACCTACACGGCGCCCACCGAAAGCGGCGATGCGGAGTCGACGGTGGACCCGAGCACCCTGGGTAACCCCGTGCCCGATGGCGTGCGCGTGGGCCGCAACGACCCCTGCCCCTGCGGCAGCGGCAAGAAGTACAAGCAGTGCCACGGCAAGCTGGCCTGATTTTTCACCGATTCGGGACCACGGGCTGCGGCCCGTGTTTGCTTTGAAAGGAACCCCATGCCCGTGAACCTCTCCGCCCCCGATGCCGCGCACCTGCACGCCGTGCCTGGCGTGCGCATCGGCGTTGCCGAAGCTGGCGTGCGCAAGGCCAACCGCAAGGACCTGACCGTGTTTCTGCTCGATGAGGGCGCGAGTGTGGCGGGCGTATTCACGCAGAACCGTTTTTGTGCCGCCCCGGTGCAGGTCAGCCGTGAGCATTTGGCCGCAGGCAAGGACATCCGCGCCATGGTGGTCAATACCGGCAATGCCAACGCGGGCACGGGTGCCGATGGCTTGGCGCGCGCCCGCGCGACCTGCGCGGCGCTAGCGGGCCGCCTGGGCCTGGCGCCCGAGCAGGTGCTGCCGTTTTCCACCGGCGTGATCATGGAGCCTCTGCCCGTGGACCGCATCGAGGCGGGCCTGCCCGCGGCCATCGCCGATGCGCAGCCCGCCCATTGGGCCCGCGCAGCCGAGGGCATCATGACCACCGACACGCTGCCCAAGGCGTTCAGCACGCAGCTTCAGATTGGCGGTGCCACGGTGAGCATCACCGGGATTGCCAAGGGGGCGGGCATGATCCGCCCCAACATGGCGACCATGCTGGGCTTTCTGGCCACCGATGCGGCCATCGACCCGGCCCTGATGCAGGCGCTGGTGCGCGAGCTGGCCGATGGCTCATTCAACCGCGTGACGATCGACGGCGACACTTCGACCAACGATGCGTTCGTGCTCATCGCCACGCACCAGGCGCAGCACGCGCCCATCACCTCGCTCGACAGCGCCGAGGGCCGTGCGCTCAAGACCGCGCTCCAGGGCGTGGCGCGCCAACTGGCCCAGGCCATCGTGCGCGATGGCGAGGGCGCCACCAAGTTCATCACGGTGCGTGTGGAGGGCGGCAAGACCGGCGAGGAATGCCGCCAGGTGGCCTATGCTATCGCGCATTCGCCGCTGGTCAAGACGGCCTTCTACGCCAGCGACCCGAACCTGGGCCGCATCCTTGCCGCCGTGGGCTATGCGGGCATCGCGGACCTGGACCAGACGAAGATCGACCTGTACCTCGACGACGTACACGTGGCCGCGCAGGGCGGACGCAACCCCGCATACCGCGAGGAAGACGGCCAGCGTGTGATGAAGCAAAGCGAGATCACGGTGCGCGTGGTGCTGGGCCGCGGCGATGTGGCCGATACGGTGTGGACCTGCGACTTCAGCCACGAGTACGTGACGATCAACGCAGACTACCGTTCCTGATGTGCTCCTGATTCAATAGCTGACAGCGCTTGATGCACAGGCGCTGCATGCCGATATGAACGAAAAATTCGAACACCTCATCACGCGTGCCGAGCAATTGATCGCGCGCATCGAGTCGGTGCTGCCGCAGCCATTGTCGGCACCGGACTGGAGCCAGGCCATGGCCTGGCGCTACCGCAAGCGCAGCAGCGGCCACGGCGTGCTGGAGCCCGTGCGCCAGGTGGCCGTGATGCGCCTCGAAGACCTCAAGGAAATCGATGCGCAGAAGGAGAAGGTGCAGCGCAACACCGAGCAGTTCGTGCAGGGCCGCACGGCCAACAACATGCTGCTGACGGGCGCGCGCGGCACGGGCAAGTCCTCGCTCATCAAGGCCTGCCTGCACCAGTACGCGCCGCAGGGCCTGCGCCTGATCGAAGTGGACAAGGCCGACCTGACCGATCTGCCCGATATCGTGGACGTGGTCGCGGGCCGGCCCGAGAAATTCATCGTCTACTGCGACGACCTGAGTTTCGAGGAGGGTGAGGCGGGCTACAAGGCGCTCAAGTCCATTCTCGACGGTTCGGTGGCCGCGGCCACGCCCAACGTGCTGGTCTACGCGACCAGCAACCGGCGCCACCTGTTGCCCGAGCAGATGAAGGACAACCTGAGCTACACCACATCGGCCGATGGCGAAATCCATCCAGGCGAAGTGGTGGAGGAAAAAATCTCGCTGTCGGAGCGCTTCGGCCTGTGGGTGAGCTTCTACCCCTTCAGCCAGGAGGAATACCTGACCATCGTTGCGCAATGGCTCTCGGCCCTGGGCGTGCCCCAAGGCGCCATCGCCGCGGCGCGGCCCGAGGCGCTCGTGTGGGCGCTGGAGCGCGGCTCGCGCAGCGGCCGCGTGGCCTACCAGTTCGCGCGCGACTATGCGGGGCGCCAGCATGGCTGAGCCGCGCAAGCACACCGAGGTGGCCGTGGGCGTGCTCGTGCGCGCCGACGGGGCGCTGCTGCTGTCCACGCGCCCGCCTGGAAAGCCCTATGCAGGCTACTGGGAGTTTCCGGGTGGCAAGATCGAGGCCGGTGAAACGGTAGAGCAGGCGCTGCGCCGTGAACTCATCGAAGAGCTGGGCGTGACCATCAAGTCTGCGCAGGTCTGGAAGGTGACCGAGCATGATTACCCCCATGCACTGGTGCGCCTGCACTGGTGCAAGGTGCACGAATGGCAGGGGGAGTTCGAAATGCGCGAGGGCCAGCAGATGGCCTGGCAGCAACTGCCGCTCGAGGTGCGCCCCGTGCTGCCGGGCGCGTTCCCCGTTCTGCAGTGGCTGGCCGAGGAGCGGGGGCAGGTCTTCGACCCTGCCACACTGGCGCAGTAACTGCTCAGTCGTCCTGGCGCCGTGGATCGCCGAATTCGGCGTCTTCCGGCGGTGCCTCGGTGGGCACGCGGAACTCCTCGGCCGCCCAGGCGCCGAGGTCGATCTGCTTGCAGCGCTCGCTGCAGAAGGGGCGGTAGCGGTTGGCGGGGCTGTAGACGCTGGGGCCGCCGCAGGTCGGGCAGGCCACGGTGCGGGGAGAGGGCGTGTTCATACAGGCCCCCTCAGGCGCACAGCGTCAGCTCGAACGCCGCATCATCCTGGCTCGCGTGCAGGCGGCCGTCGGCCTCCATGCGCATCAGGCGCACCGAGACGATCAACCGGTTGCCACTGATTTCGGGCACGAGGCCCAGCGCGGGGTCGATGCGCAGGCGCAGCAGCTGGAACGTGCGGCCCTGTGGCAGGCTTTGCTGGAATTGCCCGCGCTCGGCCGCCACGCGCTGGGGTACGCCCGAGTCGCGCAGCATCTTGAGCAGCACGTAGATGCACTCGGCCAGGGGCGAGAGGGTGCTGGCCCAGCCTTCCAGCGCCTGCTGGCGGCTCGCTGCGTCCTGGTGCTGCCAAGCGTAGTAGCCCGGCAGGTCGAAGCCGCAAGTGCCGCCTGGAATGCCGACACGGCTGCGGATGCCCATGAGCCATTCGTTGTCGGCCAGTGCCTGACCCGCCTTGCCGGTCTGGCCGTTCAGCGTGGTGAAGCAGCGGTCGAGCTGGCCGATGACGGCGTCCAGCGCCGCCTCGGAGATCGACGGGTTGCCGCGGTAGCCGTCGAGCAGGTGCTTCTGGCGCTCGATGTCCTTGAGGACGTCTGACTTCAGGTCCGCGCGCGCTGCCACGTCCATGATCTCGAACATGGTGACCAGCGCGAAATGGTGGTCCAGGGGATGGGTGCGCGGTATCAGCTCGCCCAGCCGGCGGAACAGCTGCTCCAGGCGCAGATAGGTTCTCAGGCGTTCGTTGAAGGGATATTCGTAGAGGATCACGCTGCCGGGTTCCTGGGGGAGCTCAGGGAGAGGCCCTGTGCTGCGCGCAGGGGCCATGTCGCATGCATCATAGCCCGAACCGCGCTGCGATTTGATCGGCCTGCGTTTGCAGGGCTTGCAACGGCTGTGCGTCGTTGTAGACCACGATGTCCGCCGCGGCCCGGCGCACTGCGCGCGGGGCCTGCGAGGCGAGGATGCCCAGGACCGTGCTGCGGTCCAGTCCGTTGCGCGCCATCACGCGCGCGATCTGCGTCTCCTCCTGGCAGTCGACGACCACGACGGCATCCAGCTCGCGGGGCCAGCGGCCCGATTCCACGAGCAGCGGAATATCGAAAACCGTCAGGCGCACGCCGCGCTCGGCGGCTTCGCGCGCTCGGGAAGCGGTTTGCTCACCGACCAGCGGGTGCACGATGGCCTCAAGCCGCTGGCGCGCAGCCGGGTCGTGGAAAACGAGTTCGCGCATGCGGGCGCGGTCCAGCGCGCCTTGGGCATCGATGAGTGTGTCGCCGAAAGTCTGCCGGATGGCGGGAATGGCGACCCCGCCCGGGGCCGTGACACTGCGCGCAATGGCGTCTGCGTCGATCCAGGCCGCGCCGCGCTCTGCAAGCAAACGCGCAAGCGTGCTCTTGCCGCTGCCGATGCCTCCCGTCAGTCCCAGGCGTACCGGAGCAGGCATGGCTACAGGCCCAGGGCGCCAAGCAAGGCCCGCATCACGGTGTCGGGCCCGAAGACCAGGGCCGTCAGGCCGGCGCCCGCGAGGAAGGGGCCGAATGGCACATAGCCCCCCTCGCGCAGCCCGCTGGTCAGCTTGAGCGCGATGCCCACGATGGCGCCGATCACCGATGCGATCAGGATGATGGGCACCAGGGCCTGCCAGCCGAACCATGCGCCCAGGGCTGCGAACAGCTTGAAGTCGCCATAGCCCATGCCCTCCTTGCCCGTAGCGAGCTTGAAGCCCCAATACACCGACCATAGCGACAGGTAGCCGGCCGCTGCTCCCATCACGGCGGAAAACAGGGGCACCGGGGTCCACTGCAGCGCCGAGGCCAGCAGGCCCGCCCAGAGCAGGGGCAGGGTGAGGTCATCGGGCAGCAGGGTTGTGTCCCAGTCGATGCAGGCGAGGGTGACGATGACCGCGCAGAACAGGCCCCAGGCTGCACCGGCCGGTGTGATGCCCCAGCGCCAGGCGCAGAAGGCGAACAGCGTGGCCGTGGCGAGTTCCACGAGCGGGTAGCGCGGGCTGATGCGGGTCTTGCATGTCGAGCAGCGTCCGCGCAGGGCCAGGTAGCTGAACACGGGGATATTCTCGTACCAGCGGATCGCGTGCCCGCATGCGGGACAGGCCGAGCGTGGCTGCGACAAGGTGACCCGGGGAGCACTGGGGGCAGCAGGCGTGGTGCCAGCCTCCTGGGCTGTGTAGTGTGCGCACTCGTCGGCCCATTGCTGCTCCAGCATCTTCGGCAGCCGGTGGATGACGACGTTCAGAAAGCTGCCAATGATCAGACCGAAGACGCCGGCCAGCGCGGCGCCTTCCGCGGGATCCAGAACCATCAAACCACCTGGCCGAGCTTGAAGATGGGTAGGTACATCGAGACGACGATACCGCCGATGAGCGTGCCCAGGAACACGATGATGATCGGCTCCATGAGGCTGGAGAGGCCCGCCACCATTTCGTCCACTTCCTCCTCGTAGAAGTCGGCCGCCTTGCCCAGCATGTGGTCGATGGAGCCCGACTCCTCGCCGATGGCGCACATCTGGAGCACCATTGACGGGAATACGTTGGCATTGGTCATGGCCACGGTGAGGCTGGTGCCGGTGGACACCTCCTGCTGGATCTTGTCGGTGGCCATGGAGTAGACGGAGTTGCCCGCGGCGCCGCCCACGGAGTCCAGCGCCTCCACGAGCGGGACGCCGGCGGCGAACATGGTGGAGAGCGTGCGCGTCCAGCGCGCCACGCAGGATTTGTTGATGAGGTCACCGAAGACAGGCATGCGCAGCAGCAGCCGGTCCATGAACATCTGCATCTTCTCGTTGCGCCTCCAGGCCTGCATGAAGAAGAAGAAGCCTCCGCCGATCAGGCCGAAGATCAGCCACCACCATTTCACAAAGACATCGCTGATGCCCATGACGAAGAGCGTGGGGGCGGGCAGGTCTGCGCCGAACGAGGTGAAAACCTCCTTGAAGGCGGGAATCACGAAAATCATGATCACGGTGACCACGACGAAGGCCACGATGATCACGGAGATGGGGTACATCAAGGCCGACTTGATCTTGGACTTGATCGCCTCGGTCTTTTCCATGTAGGTCGCGAGCCGATCGAGCAGGGCCTCGAGGATACCGGCGGCTTCGCCGGCTTCCACGAGGTTGCAGTACAGGCTGTCAAAGTACATGGGGTACTTGCGGTAGGCCGCGTTCAGCGAGGTGCCGGTTTCGACGTCGGAACGGATGTCGTTGAGCAGCTTGGTCACGCTGGGATTGGTGTTGCCGCGACCCACGATGTCGAAGGCCTGCAGCAGCGGCACGCCGGCCTTCATCATCGTGGCCATCTGGCGTGTGAACAGCGCGATGTCCTTGGGCTTGATCTTCTTGCCCGAGCGCATGCGCCGCTTCTTGATCTTGGTGGGCAGAACGCCCTGGCGCCGCAGCATGGCCTGCACCTGGTTTTCACCCGAGGCGCGAACCTCCCCGCGCACGATCTTGCCGTTGCGGTCCTTGCCTTCCCACTCGAAGACGAAATCCTTGATGTCTCTGGATGCGGCGGTGGCCATGGCGCTCCCTCGTGGTTCCCTGTGGTTGCTGCGGGTTGTTATTCGTTGGTGACAGCCAGCACCTCTTCAAGCGAGGTCAGGCCCATCTTGGCCTTGTGCAGGCCCGATTCACGCAGGGAGCGCACACCCTCGCGCCGGGCCTGCTCAGCGATTTCGAGGGCGCTGCCATCCTGCAGGATGATGCGCTGGATCTCCTCGGAAATCGGCATCACCTGGTAGATGCCGACCCGGCCCTTGTATCCGTTGTTGCAGGCCGAGCAACCCACCGGGCGGTAGGTGACCCAGCTGCCGTCGATCTCGCTCTCGTCGTATCCTGCTTCGACCAGCGCCTCGTGCGGGATGTCCGCGGGAGCCTTGCAGGCGGGACATAAGCGCCGTGCCAGGCGCTGCGCCGTGATGAGGATCACGCTGGATGCGATGTTGAAAGGCGCAATGCCCATATTGCGCATGCGCGTGAGCGTGGTGGGCGCATCGTTGGTGTGCAGCGTCGAAAGCACCAAGTGGCCGGTCTGGGCGGCCTTGATGGCGATGTCTGCGGTTTCGAGGTCGCGAATTTCGCCCACCATGATGATGTCGGGATCCTGGCGCAGGAACGACTTGAGCGCGGTGGCAAAGGTGAGCCCCGCTTTTTCGTTGACGTTGACCTGATTCACGCCCGGCATGTTGATTTCGGACGGGTCTTCCGCCGTGGCGATGTTCACGCCGGGCTTGTTCAGTAGGTTCAGGCAGGTGTAGAGGGACACCGTCTTGCCCGAGCCCGTCGGGCCAGTCACGAGAATCATGCCGTAGGGGCGGCCGATGGCATGCAGCAGGCGCTCCTTTTCCTCGGGCTCATAGCCCAACGCGTCGATGCCGAGCTTGGCACTGCTGGGGTCCAGGATACGGATCACGATCTTCTCGCCGAACAGCGTGGGCAGGGTGCTGACCCGGAAGTCGATCACGCGGTCGGGGCCGACCTTGAGCTTCATGCGGCCGTCCTGGGGGACGCGCTTCTCGGAGATGTCGAGGCGCGAGATCACCTTGATGCGCGAGGCGAGCTTGTCCTTGATGGCGATGGGCGGCGAGGCAATCTCCCGTAGCTCTCCGTCGATGCGAAAGCGCACGCGGTAGGTGTGCTCGTAGGGCTCGAAATGCAGGTCCGACGCACGCATATTGAAGGCGTCGAGCAGCATCTTGTGGAGGAACTTGACGATCGGGGCGTCTTCCACCTCCGTGGTGTTGGCCTCCGGGGATTCCTGGGCCTCTTCGACGTTGACGTCGTCGAAATCAAACTCGCTCCCGCTGGTCAGCGTATCCATGGATTCGCTGACGCTCTTCGTGGTCGATTCCACGAGTTTGGTGAGCTTGTCGTATTCCGCAATGATCCAGTCCACCCCCATCTGCGTGGTGAACTTGATCTTTTCGGCCGCCTCCTGGTCCGTGGGGTCCGCAGTGGCAACGATCAGGCGGTTGTTGCGCTTGCTGAGGGGGAGTACCCGATAGGCCTGGCAGATTTTCGAATCCAGCAGCTCCTTGGGCAACCGCGCTGGATCGATGGCCTCCAGATCGAGAAGTGGTGCGCCGAACACCGAGGCCACGGTGTACGCCAGATCAGCGGCGGACACTGCGCCGGAGCCGGTCAATTCGGCAATAAAGCTCGACCGGCTTGTTTGTGATTTTTTGTAAATGTCCTCGGCGGTTTTCTGGGCCAGCTTGCCCGCGGATATCAACGCCCGGCCCAGGCCTGGGAGGGCAATCGCAGAGGCATCTTTCTGTGCGGTATCAACAGCAGCCATGTAACCGAGAACGTATGGAAGGACGGAAAAACCATCCTATCATCGCCGATTGTCCAAAGGCTGTACAGCGCGCTGAATTTGGGTGGAATTGCTACAGATCTAGTAGCTAAATAAAAGACCAGACGAGAAAATCTGGTCGGGGTGAGAGGATTCGAACCTCCGGCCTCTACGTCCCGAACGTAGCGCTCTACCAGGCTAAGCTACACCCCGATTGGATTGGGCGCCTTGCTGCACCTTCAGGTGCGGCGCTCCAATAGCTGAGCCGCCAATTGTAGCAAACTTGCGGCATATGAATTGTCCGGAATGCATTTCAGTGCATCCATCGCGCGCTGGGCTTCGGCGTGGGCGGCGGCGCGGGCCACGTCGAGGGCGCCCGTTTTCCGCACGATGGCCATGATGGCCTCGAGCGATTCCGTGGAGCCTTGTTCGATGGCCGTGCGCACCACGGCGGCTTCATCCGGGGTTCCGCGCTGCATGGCCGCGATGAGTGGCAGGGTGGATTTGCCTTCGCGCAGGTCGTCGCCGATGTTTTTGCCCATTTCCGCTGCATTGCCGTCGTAGTCCAGCACATCGTCAATGATTTGGAATGCAGTGCCGAGTGCCTGACCGTAGGTGGCGCAGGCCTCCTCCACGGCGGCGGGGCTGTGGGCCAGCACGGCCCCCAACTGGGCGCTGGCCTCGAACAACTTGGCGGTCTTGGAGCGGATCACCCGCAGGTAGCCGGCTTCGTCGAGCGAGGCGTCGTGCATGTTCATCAGCTGCAGCACCTCGCCCTCGGCGATCACGTTGGTGGCCTCGGAGAGGATCTCCATGATGCGCATGCTGCCTGCTTCGACCATCATCTGGGACGAGCGTGTATGTAGGAAGTCCCCGACCAGAACGCTGGCAGGATTGCCGAAGGTCTCGTTCGCCGTGGCCCGGCCGCGGCGCATGGTCGATGCGTCCACTACGTCGTCGTGCAGCAAGGTGGCCGTATGGATCAGCTCCACGACGGCCGCCAGGTTGAAGCGCTGTGGCTCCTTGTAATCCAGCGCGCCGCACACCAGCAGCAGCAAGGCGGGCCGCAGGCGCTTGCCGCCTGCGGCGATGATGTAGTGGGAGATCTGTCCGATCAGCGGAACGCTGGAGGACAGGCGCTGGGCGATGACGCGATCCACTTCGCGCATGTCGTCAGCGATGAGCGCGAGGGGCGAAGGCGTAGGGCTGGGGGGAAGGGTCGAGGTCAAGATAGGGGGCGCTCGATAAGTGCCGCGATTATAGGAAGCACCCCGGCCAGTAGCGGCGGCGTGCATCAAGGGGTGCGCAAATGGGGTTGACGTGCTACAATTTCCGGCTCTGCGGGAAATCCGTCTTGCAGAACTCCAATCCAAGAGGTCCACATGTACGCGGTCATAAAAACCGGCGGCAAGCAGTATCGCGTTGCTTCCGGCGAAAAAATCAAAGTAGAACAGATTGCTGCGGACGTAGGCCAGGAAATCGTGATCGACCAAGTTCTGGCCGTCGGCAACGGCGCTGAACTGAAGGTGGGCACGCCCCTGGTGTCCGGCGCAACCGTGAAAGCCACCGTCGTGGCGCACGGCAAGCACGACAAGGTGCGCATTTTCAAGATGCGCCGTCGCAAGCACTATCAGAAACGCCAAGGCCATCGCCAGCAGTTCACCGAACTGCAAATCGGTGCGATCGCCGCTTAAGGAGCTGCAGTCATGGCACAGAAAAAAGGCGGCGGCTCTACGCGAAACGGGCGCGATTCCAAGCCCAAAATGCTCGGCGTGAAGGCTTTTGGCGGCGAACTGATCAGCGCAGGCTCGATCATCGTGCGCCAGCGCGGCACGCAGTTCCACCCCGGCACGAACGTCGGCGTGGGCAAGGACCATACGCTGTTCGCCCTGGTGGACGGCCACGTGTCCTTCGGCACCAAGGGTGCGCTGAACAAGCACACCGTGA
>JASLFM010000330.1 GCA_030150585.1 Acidovorax sp. | reverse complement strand
GATCTTGTTCTGGTTGATGTTGATGAAGCCGACGGTGGCGTCCATCAGGAAGTTGATCTTGTCGAACAGGAAGGCCGTGTGGCTGTCCAGCGAGTCGATGTCGCGCAGGATCTGGCGCGCCTCCTCGAACTGCTCGGCGTTGAGCATCTTGCTGCGCATCATGAAGCTCACGGCGCGGCGCGTGTCCATCACGTTGCGGCGGATGCGGCCGTTCAGGTCCTCCTGGCGTGCGATCGCGCCCAGCACCTCGCCAGCCATCGCGTCGGTCACATTGCCCGAGAGCACCTGCTTGCCGGCGGCTTCGAGTTCGTCGTAGATGCCTTCGAGCGCGTCGGCGGAATACTCCGCATCGGCATCGAACAGCTTGAGCAGCACCTCGCGCGCATCGTTGATGAGGCCGGGTGCGCGCCGCGCGCGCAAGCGCAGCAGGCGGAACACGGGCACGTCCTCGTCGTGGATGGAGAACAGCACGCCCTTGCTGCGCAGCTCGTCGTTGACGAGGTTGAGGATGAAGGCCACGCGCACGGCGCGCGGCTGCTCGTGGTCGTCGATCAGGAAGTCGCTGCGGATGTGCAGTTCGCCGTTGTCCTCTTCGTAGAAGCGGGCCGACTCCTCGATGTCCTCGTCCATCGCATCCTCGGGGATGGCGAGGCCGTAGTGCTGCTTGATCCAGCGCTTTTCCTCGAGCGTGGGTGATTCGAGATCCACCCAGATCGGCTGGAAGCGCGCCAGCTCTTCCAGGGACTCGATTTCTTCCTGGACCAGCCGGCCATTGGCAAGCGAAAAGATGTTGAGCATGGGCTCACTCCCTGGGACTCGTGGCTACTGTGCGGGGGCAGTGGGGGGCTGGGGCGCTTTCAGCCCGCCGCAGCGCAGGGAGGCTGAAAGCTACCGACTGGGGTAGGTTTCCAAGGAGTGTTCTCCGAAAGTCGAGGCGCGGATTATCGCACTGCGGCAAGCGTTCCCGCGCGGCACAGGTCGGCCCAGGCCGAGGCCTTGGCCTGGGGGGCGCGCAGCAGGTAGGCCGGGTCGTAGGTCACGACCACGGGCACTTGCGTGGACCTGTGGTCCACGGCCTGCGGGCTGGCGCGCAGCCGGCCCAGCGGCTCGCTGCGGCCCAGCACCGTGCGCGCGGCGGGCAGGCCCAACGCCAGCACCAGGGCTGCCTGGGTCTGTTCCAGCACGGCGCCCAGGCCTGCGTCCGGCGGGGCGCCGTCCTCGCTGCGCACCAGCGGCGCGATGAAAACCCACGGGTTGCGGTGCAGTTGCAGGGCCCGCAGCATGTTGTCGAGCAGGCGGCCCGCATCGCCCGCGAACGGGTCATCCGGCTGGGCGCATTCGGCCACCACGAGCCAGGGGGCACTTTCTGCGGGCGCGGCTTGCGGATAGGCCGGGCGCGCCGGACCCAGCGTGAACCCTGTGCTCGCACCGGCGGCCGTGCGGGGCACGGTGGTGGTGGCAGCAGGGCGGGCCGGGGTGGCCGCTGGCGCCGGCACGTCCGCGCGGCGTGGGGCCTGCGGCGCGGGCGCCGCCATGGCCACAGAGGCTGCGGTCGCTGGTTGGGCGGCGGGTGCCGGGGCGCGGGGTGTGGGCGCCCATACGGTGATGCCCATCTCCTGGAGCATGGCGCGCTGGCGTGCGTCGAGATTCAAGGGCATAGGTTCAAGCTCATGACGATGGCGTCCTCGCGCTCGCCCGCGTGGGCCGGGTAGTAGCGCTTGCGCTCCCCCACGCGGCGGTAGCCGTGGGCTTCATAGATGCGGCGCGCGCGCTCGTTGCTCACGCGCACCTCGAGCCAGAGCCACTGCGCCTCGCGGCCGCGCGCCCAGAGCGCGAGCGCGTCGAGCAGCACGCGGGCCCAGCCCTGGCGCTGGTGGCGCGGCGCCACGGTGATGTTGAGCAGGTGCACTTCCTGCACGCCCAGCATGGCGATGAAGTAGCCCAGCAGTTCGTCGCCCGCGAGCAGCAGCTGGGCCTCGTAGCCTGCGGCCAGGGCGTCGGTGAAATTGCCGCGCGTCCAGGGGTGGCTGTAGGCCTGCTGCTCCACGTCGAGCACCTGGTCCAGCCGGGCCAGCGTGAGCGGCTCGAAACGGGCTTCGACCGTGGAGGGCGGGTGCAGGACGGCGCTCATGGCGTGGTGGGCGGCAGAGGGGGCGCGGCATGCCGCGCGGCTTCGCGCTCGGCGGTGGTTTGCGCCACTTTATCGCGGATGTAGCGCGGCAGCGCCTCGGCGGGCGGCACAGCCGCGCCGCCCGCCAGCAGCGCGGGCGCCAGGCGCAGCAGCGCGGCCGCCGTGGGCAGGGCGTGCACATGGTTCGCACCGGGCGCCAGGCGCACGCCGTAGGCGGCGTGCGCGTTGCCGGCCACGGTGAAGCCCGAGGGCACGGCCACGGCCTCGGGGGCGCACAGGCCGAAATCGCCCTCGCTGTGCCAGCGGCCGTCCATCCAGCGGT
Organism: Acidovorax sp.; assembly: GCA_030150585.1. GTDB lineage: Bacteria > Pseudomonadota > Gammaproteobacteria > Burkholderiales > Burkholderiaceae_C > JASLFM01. The sequence continues at coordinate 419 of JASLFM010000330.1, read as the reverse complement.
AGGGGGCGTGGTACACCTCGTCCATGCGCGCATCGAGTGCCGCGACGATGTGCGTGCAGCCGTGGCGCGCGCGCGCCTCCTCGGCCACGGCCAGCAGGGTGTCGATGGGCAGCACGGGCACGCCCGCGCCGAAGGCCAGGCCCTGCGCGATCGCGCAGGCTGTGCGCAGGCCCGTGAACGAGCCCGGGCCGCGCCCGAACGCGATGGCCTGCAGCGCGGAAAATTCCAGCCCGGCCTGCGCCAGCAGCGCATGGATCGCGGGGATCAGCGTGCTGGACGCCTGCGCGCCGCCCGGGCCCTGGTGCTCCCAGGTTTGCTCCCCGCGCTGCACGGCGATGGAGAGGGTGTCGGTGCTGGTGTCGAAGGCGAGCAGGTTCATGGTCAGCCGTTGATTATCCTTGGACCATGCCCCGCCTACT
>JASLFM010000305.1 GCA_030150585.1 Acidovorax sp. | reverse complement strand
CGCGCATCGATCTGGCGCTGCGCGCCGTCCTGCAGGCGCCCGGCCAGCAGCCCCAGCGCCCCCAGCCACGCCTCGCGCGGCTGCGCCACGAGTTCAGCCGCCGCCGTGGGCGTGGGCGCGCGCAGGTCGGCGCAGAAGTCGGCGATGGTGAAGTCGGTCTCGTGCCCCACGCCGCTCACGAGCGGCACCGGGCTCTGCACGATGGTGCGCGCGAGTTGCTCGTCGTTGAAGGCCCACAGGTCTTCGATGGAGCCGCCGCCGCGCACGAGCAGGATCACGTCAATCGCCGGGTTTTCGGTGTTTTCGGCCCCTGGCGCCCGTCCCGCCTGCGCGAGCCGATACAGTTTCGATAGCGCATCGCACAGCGAGCGCGGTGCGGCCGTGCCCTGCACCAGGGCCGGCACCAGTACCACGGGAATGTGCGGCACGCGCCGGCGCAACGCCGTCACCACGTCGTGCAGCGCCGCCGCGCCCGGCGAGGTCACGAGCCCGATGCCGCACGGCAGCAAAGGCAGCGGGCGCTTGCGGCCCGGCTCGAACAGCCCTTCGGCCTCGAGTTGGGCCTTGAGGCGCAGGAACTGCTCGAACAAGGCGCCCTGCCCCGCACGCTGCAGGCTCTCGACAATGAGCTGCAGGTCGCCGCGCTGCTCGTACACCCCCAGGCGCCCGCGCAGCTCCACCAGCTCGCCGTCGCGCGGCACGAAATCGAGCAGGCTGGCCGCGCGCCGGAACATGGCGCAGCGGATCTGGCCTTGCGCATCCTTGATCGAGAAGTAGCAATGCCCACTGGCTGCGCGCGAAAAGCCCGTGATCTCGCCGCGCACCGCCACGGGATTGAAGCGTGCCTCCAACGCATCAGCAACGGCGCGGCATAGCGCGCCGACCTCCCATACACGTGGCTCCACGGCAGGCTTTCCAGGGTCAAACATGAGATTTGGCGGGGCTTGGCGCCGCACTACTCCACAGCGCGAGCGCAGCGGCGGTGCCGGGGACGCAGCGGCACCGCGCGAGCCGCGCGGCACGCAAACACGTGCAACCCGTTGATTTGCAATGGTTTTTTACTGTGCAAATTTTCATCAATCTGTTTCCAGCACGTATTGGCGCCGCTCGAGGCCCTCTGTCCACCCGGTTGCCCACAAAGTTATCCACAGAAGCTGTGGGTTCCTGGGGCCCAGGCCGGGGAAGATGCCGCTGCGATGCAGGCAGGCTCTGGAAAGCCTTTCGGGCTGGGCCATAATCCCAGGCTGCACCCTTCTGCGCGGAGAGAGAATTGCTGTCGATCATACAAGCCGCAGGCTGGCCAATCTGGCCCTTGATTGCCTGTTCCGTCCTGGCATTGGCGCTGATTTTCGAGCGCTTCGTGGCCCTCAAGACGGCCCGTGTCGCCCCGCCCAAATTGCTCGATGAGGCCATCACCGTGTCCTCCAAGGCCGTTCCCACGCCCGATGTGGTGAACCAGCTGGCCCAGAACTCGGCGCTCGGCGAGGTGCTCGCCAGCGGCCTGCGCACGCTCAACAGCAACCCGCAAAGCACCGAGGCCGACCTGCGCACGGCCATGGAAGGCACGGGCCGCGCCGTGGCACACCGCCTGGAAAAGTACCTGAGCGCCCTGGCCACCATCGCCTCGGCTGCGCCGCTGCTGGGCCTGCTGGGCACTGTGATCGGCATGATCGAGATCTTCGGCTCGCAGGCTGGCTCGGGCGGCGTGGGCCAGGCCATGGGCGGCGGCAACCCCGCCCAGCTCGCGCACGGCATCTCGGTCGCGCTCTACAACACAGCCTTTGGCCTCATCGTGGCGATCCCCACGCTGATCTTCTGGCGCTATTTCCGCAGCCGCGTGGATGCCTACCTGCTCACGCTGGAGCTGTCGGCCGAGCAGTTCGTGCGGCACATCAGCCGCCTGCGCAAATCATGAACTTCCGCCCCCGCGCCAAGGAAGAACCCGAGATCAACCTGATCCCGTTCATCGACGTGCTGCTGGTGATCCTCATCTTCCTGATGTTGTCCACCACCTACAGCAAGTTCACCGAACTGCAGCTCACCCTGCCCGTGGCCGACGCCGAGCAGCTGCGCGACCACCCCAAGGAAGTCATCGTGGCCGTAGCCGCCGACGGGCGCTACGCGGTCAACAAGGCCGCCGTGGACGGCAAGGGCGTCGACGCGGTCGCCCGCGCGCTCTCGCAAGCCGCCAAGGCGGGCTCGGGCAGCGTCGTCATCATCAGCGCGGACGCTACCGCGCCGCACCAGGCCGTGGTCACCGTGATGGAAGCCGCGCGCCGCGTGGGCCTGTCGCAGATCACCTTTGCCACCCAATCCTCGGCCAGTGCCGGGCGCTGACCGCCTTCGCAAAGTCTGGCGCGCGCGCGGCCCGTGGGCCTGGGCGCTGTGGCCCATCTCGCAGGTCTACGGCCTGCTCATCCGGCTGCGCAAAGCGCTCTACCGCCAGGGCCTGCTGAAAACCCACCGCGCCGGCGTGCCCGTGATCGTCGTGGGCAACGTGATCGCGGGCGGTGCCGGCAAGACTCCCGTCACGCTGGCCATCGTGCGCTACCTGCAGGCGCAGGGCTGGCACCCCGGCGTGGTCTCGCGCGGCTACGGCCGCCGCGCCACCGATTGCCGCGAGGCACGGCCCGGCAGCCCAGCGGCCGAGGTGGGCGACGAGCCCGCGCTGATCGCCCGCGCCACCGGAGCCCCCGTGTTCGTGGCGCGCGAGCGCATCGCCGCCGCGCGCGCCCTGCGCTTAGCCTACCCAGCCACAGACATCATCGTGTGCGACGACGGCCTGCAGCATCTGGCGCTGGCGCGCGACATCGAGGTCTGCGTGTTCAATGACGAAGGCCTGGGCAACGGCTTTCTGCTGCCCGCCGGGCCGCTGCGCGAGCCCTGGCCTCGCCATGTGGATGCCGTATTGCATGCCGCGCCCCCTCCACCCGCCAGTACCAGGGCACCGGCCTTCGCCCTGCGCCGCCGGCTGGGCGCCATGGCGCACGATGCCCAGGGCCGCTCCGTGCCACTGGCCGAGCTGCACGGCAAGCCGCTGCATGCGCTGGCGGCCATCGCGCGGCCCGAAGACTTCTTCGCCATGCTGCGCGCCGAGGGCCTGCAGCTCGCCACCGCCGAGGCCCTACCCGATCACTACGATTTCAATAGCTGGCAGCGCCCTTCAAATGGGCGCCAGGCGCTGGTTTGCACGGAAAAAGACGCCGTCAAGCTCTGGCCCCGCCACCCCGATGCGCTGGCCGTGCCGCTGGAGGTGGCCATCGATCCGGGCTTCTTCGAGCACCTCCTAAAATCGCTGCATGGACTCCAAACTGCTTGAACTCCTGGTCTGCCCCGTCACCAAGGGCCCGCTCACCTACGACCGCGAACGCCAGGAACTGGTGTCGCGCAGCGCGCGCCTGGCCTATCCAGTGCGCGACGGCATTCCGGTGCTGCTCGAGAACGAAGCCCGCCCGCTGACCGACGAGGAGCTCGGCCAGTGAGCGCGCAGGCCGGCTACACGGTGCTGATCCCGGCGCGCATGGCGTCGAGCCGGCTGCCGAACAAGCCCCTCGCCGACATCGCGGGCCTGCCCATGGTCGTGCGCGTGGCGCAGCGCGCCCAGCAAAGCGGCGCCGCGCACGTAGTGGTGGCTGCGGACGACGAGCGCATCGCCGCCGCCTGCCGCGCGCATGGCGTGCAGGCGCAGCTCACGCGGGCCGACCACCCGAGCGGCAGCGACCGCCTGGCCGAGGCCTGCGAGCAACTGGGCCTGGACGGCGAGCAGATCGTGGTCAACGTGCAGGGCGACGAGCCGCTGATCGACCCGCGGCTCATCGACGCCGTGGCCGCGCTGCTGCACGCGAGCCCCGAGGCCAGCATGGGCACCGCCGCCCACGCTATCCACCACCTCACCGACTACTCGAACCCGAACGTCGTGAAGGTGGTCTGCGATGCGCGCGGCATGGCGCACTACTTCAGCCGCGCCCCCATCCCGCACGCACGCGACCACGCAGGCACCGCCTGGTGGGATGCGCCGCCCGCCGCTCCGGCGCTCGCGGGCTATGCGCCACTGCGCCACATCGGCATCTACAGCTACCGCGCAGGCTTTCTGCGCCAGTTCCCGCGGCTCGCACCCGCCCCTACGGAGGCGATCGAGGCCCTGGAGCAGTTGCGTGCGCTCTGGCACGGCCACCGCATCGCCGTGCACGTGGCAGCCCAGGCGCCGGGCCCCGGCGTGGACACGCCCGAGGATCTCGCGCGCGTGCGTGCTTTGCTGGCCTGACGCTGCGGCGCATTTGCACAGCGGCCCCGTAAGCTGGGCGAGGGCATGCCCGTGCTATCCTCGACCGCCATAAATGAGAGCGGCGTACCCCAAGCCCCCGCGGGCCCGCGGCCAGCGCCGCCCCAAAAGATTTCACCACTTCCGAGGACCTCCATGAGACTGATTCTGTTGGGTGCGCCTGGTGCCGGCAAAGGCACGCAGGCAACCTTCATCTGCCAGAAGTACGGCATCCCGCAAATCTCCACCGGCGACATGCTGCGTGCCGCCGTCAAGGCCGGCACACCCCTGGGCCTGCAGGCCAAGGCCGTGATGGATGCCGGCCAGCTCGTGAGCGACGACCTCATCATCAACCTCGTGAAGGAACGCATCGCCCAGCCCGATTGCGCACAAGGTTTCCTGTTCGACGGCTTCCCCCGCACCATTCCCCAGGCCGATGCGATGAAGGCCGCCGGCGTGAAGCTGGACTACGTGCTGGAGATCGACGTGCCGTTCGACGCCATCATCGAACGCATGAGCGGCCGCCGCTCGCACCCTGCCAGCGGCCGCACCTACCACGTCAAATTCAACCCGCCCAAGGTGCCAGGCAAGGACGACGTGACGGGCGAAGACCTGATCCAGCGCGAGGATGACAAGGAAGAGACCGTGAAGAAGCGCCTGGAGGTGTACAGCGCCCAGACCCGTCCCCTGGTGGACTACTACTCCAACTGGGCCAAGGCCGATCCGGCTGCCGCCCCCCGGTACCGCGCGATCAGCGGCACGGGCAGCGTGGAGGAGATCACGGCCCGCGCGCTCGCAGCCCTCGCGGGCTGACTACCGGCACTGCCGAACCTCTGAAGCCCGCCCCATGGCGGGCTTCGTCATTTCCGCGCCGCCAGCAGCTCCAGCAACAACGCCACCCGTGCTTTCACCGGGCTCAGGCCGCGCGAATCCGCAAACGGATCGCCGGGCTTGGGCAACACATGCCCCAGCAGGCAGCGCGAGGCCACGCGCACCTGCACGCCCGCGGCCTGCGCGCGCTCCAGCGCGGCCTGTAGCGCATGGTGCATCGTACCGTTGCCCGTGGCCGCCACCACGATACCCTGCGTTCCGCTGGCCACAAGCGCATCCACCACGGCGCCATCGGCACCCGCATGGTTCACCACGATGTTCACACGCGGCCCATTCATGTTATCCGCTATTTCATTGATAGCAAACTGTGCATACTGCACAGGCGCTGGTGGCCGTTCATGTGCCCAGCGCACGGAGCCCTCCTCCATCCACCCGAGTGGGCCCGCGTCGCCCGAACTGAACGCATCCACACGGTAGGAATGCACCTTTTGCACCTGCCGCGCACCATGTACGGTGCCCGCGGCCACCACGAACACCCCCTGCACGCCCGGCGTGGCCGCGAGGGCCGTAGCATCCAGCAGGTTCTGCGGGCCGTCAGGCGTCAGCGCCGTCGCGGGGCGCATGGCACAGGTCAGCACCACCGGCTTGCGCGCGGCCAGCACGCACTGCAGGAACCAGGCCGTCTCCTCGATCGTGTCTGTGCCATGCGTGATGACAATGCCATGCACCTGAGGATCTTCTAGATGGGCTTGGCAGCGCAGGGCCAGCGCGCGCCACACCGCCCAGTCCATGTCCTTGCTGTCGATCTGCGCGACCTGCTCGGCCACGATGGCGCCGCGCGCTGCGTCGGCCAGTCCGGGAACGGTCTCCAGCAGTTGCTGCACACCCACCTGCGCGGCCTGGTAGCCAATGTTGTCCCCTGCCTGCGCGGCCTTGCCAGCAATGGTGCCGCCGGTGCCCAGCACCACGATCTTGTGTCCGTCCACTTGCATCCCCCGAAAAACTGATTAAAAATACAGATACTGGATTAAAAAACAGCCACTAACCGGAGCCCGCCATGCTCGACAACCCCAAGCTCACTGCCCGCCAGCAGCAGATTCTGGATCTGATCCAATCCGCCATCGCCCGCACCGGCGCACCGCCCACCCGGGCCGAGATCGCGGCCGAGCTGGGCTTCAAGTCGGCCAATGCAGCCGAGGAGCACCTGCAAGCCTTGGCCCGCAAGGGCGTCATCGAACTCGTGAGCGGCACCTCGCGCGGCATCCGGCTGCGCAGCGACACCGTGCGCTCCATCAACGCCGCGCGCGGCACCCAGTTCAACCTGCCGATTCCCGGGCTTGCCCAGCTTGTGCTGCCGCTGGTCGGCCGCGTTGCCGCCGGCTCGCCCATTCTCGCCCAGGAACACGTGGACCAGACCTACTGCGTGGAAGGCAGCCTGTTCCAGCACAGGCCCGACTACCTGCTCAAGGTGCGCGGCATGTCCATGCGCGATGCCGGCATCATGGATGGCGATCTGCTCGCCGTACAGGCTACCCGTGAGGCACGCAATGGCCAGATCATCGTAGCCCGCCTCGGCGACGATGTGACAGTCAAGCGGCTGCGCCGCACTGCGGCCGGCATCGAACTGCTGCCCGAGAACCCCGACTACCCCGTGATCATGGTGCAGCCTGGCGAGCCCTTCGAGATCGAAGGCCTGGCCGTGGGCCTGATCCGCAACACCATGCTCATGTAAGCCGCTCGGCACGCAGCGCACCATCCAGGTGGCGGGCGTATGGCGAAAGCTTCTTTTCGCCAACCCTGGATGGCGCACTCCCTTTGCAATCCTGCCTGTGTTCAACCCTGGAAACCGGAGTTTTCACATGGGAATGGCCTTGCTCACCCTGAACGCCCTCTGCTCACCCTGGCATGCCTTCGCGCGCTGGATCGCGCGTCCCTCGGCTCACCGCCCCACGCCCGCCCTGCGTGCCTGCCCTGGGTCGGCGCAGCCCGTTCGCCCACAAGGCGGGCTGCCGCGCCAGGCACGCCTGGCTCGCGGCCCGGTGCGCGTGGTCCGCGTGCTGGACGGCAGCGCCCCCGGTGGCTCAGGCCGCCTCGTGATCGCCGGGCGCATGGCCGATGTATGCGCCGAACTGGACCGTCTGGCCCTGCGCGAGCAAGCCTGCCGCTAGACCACGCCGGCGGCACTCGCAGTGTCGCCGCGCCGAGGGCCTTACGCCCTGTTGCAGCAATCGGCGTTCGCAGGCAAGGCACAATGTCGGCATGAACATCGTGATCCTGGACGACTACCAAGATGCCGTTCGCAAGCTGCATTGCGCAACCCGGCTGGACGCATATTCCGCCAAGGTCTACACGAATACCATCAAGGGGCTGGGCCAGTTGTCCGTGCGCCTCCGGGACGCGGACATCATCGTGCTGATCCGCGAACGCACGCACATCACGCGCCAGCTCGTCGAGAAGCTGCCCCGGCTCAAACTCATTGCCCAGACAGGCAAGGTCGGCTCCCACGTGGACGTCGCGGCCTGTACCGAGCGCGGCATTGCGGTGGCTGAGGGCGTGGGCTCCCCCGTGGCGCCGGCCGAGCTGACCTGGGCACTCATCATGGCGGCCATGCGGCGCCTGCCACAGTACATCGCCAACCTCAAGCATGGCGCATGGCAGCAGTCGGGCCTGCGTGCGGCGTCGATGCCGCCCAACTTCGGCGTTGGCAGCGTGCTGCGAGGCAAGACCCTGGGCATCTGGGGCTACGGCCGCATCGGCCAGATCGTCGCGGGCTACGGCCGCGCCTTCGGGATGAACGTGCGCATCTGGGGCCGGGAAGCCTCACGCGCCCAGGCCCTGGCCGACGGCTACCAGGTAGCCAGCACCCGTGAGGAATTTTTCGCCCAGTGCGACGTGGTTTCACTGCACCTGCGCCTGAACGAAGACACGCAGGGCCTGATCACGCTCGAGGACCTCTCGCACATGAAGCCGACGTCGCTGCTGGTCAACACCTCGCGCGCCGAGCTCATCGAGCCCGATGCGCTCATCGCCGCACTGAACCGGGGGCGCCCCGGCCTCGCGGCCGTCGACGTCTTCGAAAGCGAGCCCATTTTGCAGGGCCATGCACTGTTGCGGCTCGAAAACTGCATTTGCACGCCCCATATTGGGTATGTGGAGCAGGACAGCTATGAACTGTATTTCGGCGCCGCGTTCGACAACGTCGTCAACTATATTCGCGGCACGCCCACCAATATCGTGAACCCCGGGGCACTGCAGGTGCGCCGGTAACGGTTTTTCAAAGTACCCATGAAAAAAGGGCTTCTCGGTTGAGAAGCCCTTTTGCTTGGAGTAATGCGCCTATCAGTTCAGAGGCGTCTTCTTGCCGTCCTTGTACACGTACAGCGTGATGGCGGGGTTCTTCAGTTCGCCATTGGGCTCGAAAGCGATATTCGCGGTCACGCCCTTGTAGTTGGATTTCTGCAGCTCGGGGATATACACCTTGGGATCCCACGAGTTGGCGCGCTTCATCGCGTCAACCAGCAGCATGGTCGCGTCGTAGGTATAGGGGCTGTACACCTGGAACTGGCCAGGGTACTTGGCGTCATACTTGGCCTTCCAGGCCGTGCCGCCAGGCATCTTGGCGAGCGACGCACCACCCTCGGCGCAAACCACATTGGACAGCGTCTTGGCGCCGGCCGACAGCTTTGCGATTTCAGCCGTGCAGATGCCGTCGCCGCCGAAGAACTTCACGTTGGCCATGCCCAGCTGTTCCATCTGGCGCAGCATGGGGCCGGCTTGGGGGTCCATGCCGCCGTAGAAGATGGCATCGGGGTTCTTGGCTTTGATGGCCGTCAGGATGGCCATGAAGTCGGTGGCCTTGTCGGTCGTGAACTGCTCGTCCACCACCTTCATACCCAGGGTGCCGGCGGTCTTCTTGAACACATCCGCCACGCCCTGGCCATAAGCCGTGCGGTCGTCGATCACGGCCACAGTCTTGAGCTTGAGCGTGTTAGCAGCGTAGGCAGCCAGGCCAGCGCCCAGCGCATTGTCATTGGCAATGATGTGGAACGTGGTCTTGTAGCCGGGCTTGGTCAGCGCGGGGTTGGTGGCAGCGCCCGTGACGTGGGGAATGCCGCAGTCGTTGTAGACCTTCGAGGCAGGAATCGTCGTGCCCGAGTTCAGGTGGCCCACCACGCCGGCCACCTTGGCGTCGCACAGCTTCTGTGCAGCGGCAGTGCCTTGCTTGGGATCGGCGCCATCATCTTCCGCCACCAGCTCGAACTTGATCTTCTTGCCGGCGATCGTCACGCCCTGCGCGTTGAGCTCCTCGATAGCCATGCGCGAGCCGTTTTCGTTGTCCTTGCCGTAGTGGGCTTGGGGACCGGAGACCGGGCCCACGTGACCGATTTTGACCACCTGTTCTTGTGCAGAGGCCATGCCGGCAACAACCGCGATAGCGGCAGCCACGGTCAGTTTCAACTTCAATTGCATATGAATCTCCATAAAGATGGGCGCTGAGAAAATATTGTTGTGTCTCAACGCTGGCGAACATATCGCAATTTGTGGGCCAGATCACTAGGGAACACGATGACATGGGGCGGAAACCACAAGGGAATACCCTGTCATCTTGACCAGGGGCAATCCGGGCCAGTTTTCACACCAGTCGCTGCGCCCCTTAGCGCCTGGACTCCTCGCCCGCGAGCTCCTGCGCCACGGCCTCGTAAACGGCGTGGCGCACCACCGATTCCACCTCCTCGCGCAGGCGCGGCACCATCGAGCGGGTCTGTTCCTGTACTACCGTGGCAATGGCTTCGCGCAACCGCTGGTCGAGCACCACATCCACACGCTGCATCACGCGGTGGATCAGATGTTCTTCAATCCCCTCGGGCAGCGGCGCCATTGACGGCGATGGAGCCACTGGCCGGGCCGTTGGCGCAGTGGGCCGCACCACGGCGGCGCTTGCATCGTGCACCACCTCGGTGAGCGTGGGCACGAAACGGGGCGGCGTCTTCCCAGGCGTGGACATGGATCAACCTCCCTTCAAGACCAGATCGTGGCGGACGATGTCGTATCCTTGGGACTGGTACTGGCGCCAGCGCCCACGCGCACGGCTGCGGTCCTCCTCGTCCTGCGCGCTGACGACCTCCACCACTCTCCCGAAGCGCTCAAACCCCGCAGGCACCTCCGAGCCAAGGTTCAGCAGCACGTCCTGGTGCGGTGCACCCTGCGTGCTCTGCGCCAGCACCACGGGGGACGCATTCCACAGCTCGGCGTCGCAGCCCTGCAGCGCATGGGCCACGAAGTCCTGAGGCGCCAGGTTCCACAGCATGCCGTCCAGCGCCTGGATCGCAGGGGCCGGCCCCACGATCACCACGCGCGCATCGCTGCGCAGCGCCTTGCGTGCGAAGCGGCAGGCGTAGGCCAGCTTGTCCGGCGCGTTGAAATGGAAGGCGATCTGCGGCACGGTAGGCTCCGTCAGGCAGCGCGCGAACGCGGCTTGGATGCGGCCGCCCAGTCCAGCAGGTATTGCACCAGCAGGCCCACGGGACGCCCGGTCCCGCCCTTGGCCGCACCGCTTTTCCATGCCGTTCCCGCAATGTCGAGGTGCGCCCAGGGTGTGTCGCCCACGAAGCGCTGCAAGAACTTGGCCGCCGTTACGGCACCGGCCGCGCGGCCCGCGACGTTGGCCACGTCAGCGAAGTGGCTCTTGAGCCCTTCGGCGTAGTCATCGTCCAGCGGCATGCGCCAGCAAGGGTCTTGTGCGGCCTCTCCGGCTGCCTGCAACGCCGAGGCCAGCGCATCATCGGTGGCGAACAGGCCGCTGCGCACACCGCCCAGCGCGATCACGCAGGCCCCCGTCAGCGTGGCGATGTCGATCATCGCTGCGGGCTTGAAGCGCGCG
>JASLFM010000294.1 GCA_030150585.1 Acidovorax sp. | reverse complement strand
CTACAAGCTGTTCCAGGGCGTGACGCCAGAGAGCCTGGAGCTGTTCGGCAACATGCTGGGCCTGGACGCCGAGGGCAGCAAGGCCCAGGACAAGGCTTTCCAGCAGTATCTGCAACTTGCCAAGAACAACGGCAGCGCACTTAAGCGCCTGATTCACCGCAAGGGCATCGCAGGCTACAGCGAGGACGTGGGCCGCGTGTTGGCATCGTTCGTCTATAGCAACGCGCGCCAGGCAGCGGGCGGGCTGAACGCGGGCACGATGGACCAGGCGATCAACAACATCCCGAAGGAGCAGGGCGAGCTGCGCGACGTGGCCATCGGCCTGCGGGACTATGTGCGGGACCCGCAGGAGGAGGGCCAGGCCGTGCGCGGCATGCTGTTCGCCCAATACCTTGGCGGATCGCTGGCCTCGGCCTTCGTCAACATGACGCAGCCCTTCCAGGTCACGCTGCCGTGGCTCAGCCAGTTCGGCGGCATGAAGAAGGCCGGCGCGCAGCTCGGGCGCGCGCTCAAGGACATGGGCACCAAGGGCTTCAAGTACGAGGATGGCCTGGCGCGTGCGCTGCAGCATGCCGAGGACGACGGCGTGGTCTCGCCCCAGGAAATCCACCAGCTCATGGCCCAGGCCCGCGGCGCCGGCACGCTGCGCAGCGGCGACGGCACCCGCCTGGGCGACGCGCGCGCGGCGCTGGCCAACCGCTGGGAGCAGGGCAAGGTGCTGTGGGGCCAGCCGTTCGCTCTGGCCGAGCAGTTCAACCGCCGCTCCACCTTCATCGCGGCCTACCGGCTGGCCGAGCAGCAGGGCATGGATAAGCCCGCCGAGTTCGCGCGCCGCGCCGTGCTGGAAACCCAGTTCCTCTACAGCAAGGCCAACAAGCCGAAGTGGGCGCGCGGCGCCATCGGCGGCACGCTGTTCACTTTCAAGACCTACTCGGTCAGCTACCTTGAGCTGATGCAGCGCATGTGGACGCAGGGCGGCCCCGAGGGCAAGCGTGCCGTGGGCTGGGCCCTGGTCATGCTGATGCTGATGGGAGGCGCGGGCGGGCTGCCTTTCATGGAAGACTTGGAGGACTTGATCGACGGCGCGGGGCAGCTCATGGGCTACAACCTGAGCACCAAGCAGTGGCGCAAGCAGGCGCTGCGCGACGTGCTGGGCAGGGAGCTGGGCGAGTTCATGGAGCAGGGCGTGTCCGGGCTGCCTGGCGCCCCCGTGGACGTGTCGGGCCGCCTGGGCATGGGCAACCTGATCCCGGGAACGGGCCTGGCCCTGAGCAAGCCCAATCGCGAGCGCGACCTGCTGGAGATCGCGGGTCCGGCCGGTGATCTGGTCTCGCGCGGGTTCAAGGGCGCACGCAAGCTGCTCACAGGCGATGTGGCCGGCGCGGCGCTCGAGGTGTCACCCACGGCCGTGCGCAATGCCGCCAAGGGCGCCGACATGGCCACCACCGGCATGTACAAGGATGCCAAGGGCTACAAGGTGCTGGACACCACGTTCGCGGAGGCCGCGGCCAAGGCCATCGGCTTCCAGCCGCGCGCCGTGGCCGAGGTGCAGGAGGCCAACAGCTTCATGTTGCGCAGCCAGAGCTTCTACCGGCAGCAAAGCGCGGAGATCAAGGCCCAGTGGGCGGATGCCCTGTTCCGCAAGGACGAGGACGCCCTGCAGCGCGTGCGCGACCGGCTCGCGGACTGGAACCGGGACAACCCCGACCAGCGCATCGTGGTAAAGATGCCCGACGTGTGGAAGAAGGTCCGCGAGATGGGCAAGGACCGTACCCAGCGGATTGCTGACACAGCGCCCAAGGCACTGCGCGCGCAGATGCGGGAAATGGCCCACGAGGCAGCGCGAAGCCCGGTATAGGGCTAAGCCAATTCGAAACATGCCGGAACACTCCCCGGCATGTCCCGCGACGTCGCCATCGGTCAAATCCTCGGCCTGAACAACAGGCTGGCTTTGACGCGCATGGAAGTCTCGCTGCCAAACCGCGCCACGGCCGCGTGGCTGCGCGTGGCCAGCAACATCGACTTGACCGCCGATGGCTTCATTCGTCGCCGCCAGGGTTTCTCCCGCGCAGCTGCAGGCAACTGGCACTCCATCTGGGGTGATGGTATCGGCGCATACGGAGTGCGCGATGGCGACCTCGTGCACCTCGACCGCCGCACGCTGGTGGCCACTGTGGCAGTGCCTGCGGTGGGGCGTGGCCGCGTGAGCTATGCCCGGCTGCCCGATGGCCTCACCTACTGGACGAACGGCGACCGCATCGGGCGACTGGATGGAACCATGCCGCGCGCGCTGGTCACGGCCATGCCCAACCCGGCTCCCGTTGCCGTGCCCACGGCGGGTGGCCTGCCTCCCGGGCGCTACCAGGTGTGCTTCACGGCCCTGGGCCCGGATGGCGAATCGGCATCAACTGAGCCGCAGGCCATCGCATTGCCCTACGGTGGCGGTATCGCCTTCACCGGCCTGGCAGCAGACACCCGCGTCTACGCCACCGGACCGGACGGCGAGATCTTCAACGAGATCGCACCCGGCAACTACCTGGGCCTAGGCAACACCGGGGCGCAGTGCGACACCTTCATGCTCGCCGGCATGCCCGCAGGCCAGAGCTTGGCGTACTACCGTGGCTCGCTGCTCGTGGCGCGCGGGCGCTGGCTCTACCTCAGCGAGCCCTATCGCTATGGCCTGCACAACGCCGGGCGCGGGTTCATTCCTTTCCCTGCGCAGATCAGCGTGGTGCAGCCATGCGAGGACGGCATATACGTCTGCGCGGACAAGACTTACTGGATCCCCGGCGACCCGCTGAACACTGCGCCTGTGGTGGTGCTGCCCTATGGAGCGCTGCCCGGATCCGCCACGTTCGATGCCAAAGAGCAGACCGCGTACTGGCAAGGAGAGCAGGGTGCAGTGATCGCCAAGCCGGGTGGTGCAGTGTCTGTGCCGCAGAACGATGCACTGGTCTTCGCGCCCGCGACGTCTGGCGCTACCTGGGTGCGTGAGCAGGCGGGCGACAGGCACCTCATCACCACACGCTTTGGAGTGACCACACCATGAGCCTCTACTTCCCCGCCGAAGGGCGCAACTACATGATGGATGTCGCCGTGCATGGCGGAGCGCAGATCACCGATTGGTACATCGCTCTTTTCGAAGGCGACTACACGCCGCAGGACGACGACACCGCGGCCAACATCGTCGCGCGCGCCACCGAGATCACGGCCTACACCGAGCCCATCCGCCCGGCGTTTGATGAGAGCGCGGCATCGAGCGGTGCCACCGACAACAGCGGCAACGTGGCCAAGTTCACCCTCAACGCCGAGAAGACCGTGCGCCTGTTCGCTCTGGTCTCCAGCGCGGGCAAAGGTGCATCCACGGGCGTGCTGCTCGCCATCCAGCGCCTGCCTTCCCCCCGTACCTACGGTCCTGGCGACGTGGTCAAGGTGCCCGTCTCCCTGGTCCTCACCAACGCCTGAAAGGAGCCAAGACCATGGCACTCAAATTCTCCACCGCTTACCGCAATGCCGCCGCGGCGGCGGCCCTGGGCACTGTGCCGGGCGCCTCCATCATGGATGGCTGCGTGCTGATGATGTATGCCGGCCCGGAACCCGCGGATGCCGACGCAGCCCTGGGCGGCGCTACCCTGCTGGCGACCTACAGCAAGAACGGCGACGGTACTCCGCTGGCCTGGAATGCCCCGTCGGCAGGTTCTGTTTCGAAGCCTGCAGGCGATGTGTGGAGCGCCACGGCAGGAGCCACGGGCACGCCTACCTTCTTCCGCTACCAGCGTCCCACGGACGATGGCACGGCCAGCGCCACGGCTGTCCGCATCCAGGGCAAGGTGGGGCTGGTGTCCGACCCGGCTGCCGATCTGGCGCTGTCCTCGCTCGCGATCGTCAACGGTGCGCCGCTGACCATCGACGCAGCTTCGGCCACGGTACCCGCGAACATGTAAGGACGCGTCGTGCAAGCTTGGTACTACGTCATTGATGTCGATGGTGTTGTCTTTCACACCAATGCCAGCGGCAACAGCGTCGTAGAGGTAGAGGGCGTCTTGCAGGACAGTTCGCCTGACGGCCTGCCTGCAGACCTCGATACCTACACCTATTTCAACGCTGTGTGGGACTGGGACGTAGGCGAGATCATTGCGCATCCGGAACTCGGCCCGAGGGGCTATACCGTGCTCAGTGAGGAGTACGCAGGGAATCTCTACGTAGAAGACTCGAGCGGCAGCTTCGGCCTTGGCAGCCAGCCCGGCTCATTTCAGAGAGTTGAAAGGCTGTATTTCGACACGTCGGTACCTCCCAATAGCGACTATGTCGCTCCCTTCCAGAAGGTCTATGTCCGCTTTCATGGGGACGCCCTGATCCCTGAGAGCCTGGTCGCTCGCGTGGTCGTGAAGGGCAGGGCGCTGATTGTTCAGACGATTTTCGACTACCTTCCCGGCGCGATGGGGAAGACTCTTTCGCTGGTGCCACTGACCGATGGCGAAGTAGAAATGCCTGCGTTCTGGACTGCCCTGCAGACGGCCTACGAGGTGCGATGACGTGGACTACGCCAAGTTCCCACACCACCAAGGGGTGCCGCCCAGTGCCGAAGGCGAGCGCCAGGCACGCTTTCTCGACACGCTAGGCACTCCCTACCTGCATCGCCAGAACCCCGATGGGTCCGTGTCGCGCAAGGCGTCCGGCCGCCTGTACGTGAACCCAGCGGCGGGGCAGTCCATGGGTGTGGTCATGACCGCTGGAAACGCGGCCTTCCCCAATGAGTTCGGTGATGTCTCCTATGCCGGCGCGCTGTTCGTCCTTAGCGGAGACCCAACCAATCCGAAGGCTCGGTTCCAGGTCATCCAGGACTCTGCCGGCGACCAGTTCGATCGCGGGTACATCCTGGCCTGCAGCGGCCGCGGATCCGCTGTCGGCTTCGGCCGGGTGGCGCGCAGGAGCGAAACCGGCGAGGCAATCCCGGAGCCTGGGGACAAGGACTCGCCTTCACCGTGGCAGGATTTCAACTACCTGCCTCTGCATGAAGAAAACGTGTACGGGACCGTGCTGCACGGCTTCCGCAAGGGGTACATGCTGGTTGCCGCGATCGGTGCGGAAAGCATCACGCCACGCGGCGTCAGCCAGGGCGAGATGATCGTTCCGTCAGCTGTCGTGGGGTACATGCCCCGCACGCCAGACTATGTCGAGAGCATCGAAGCGGGCACCTTCACCGTGTACTACGACGGCGCGAGCATCATCCCGGATCAGTTCGTCATGGTGGAAGGCGCGCGCGTCGCTTTGCGGGGGATGGCGCACTTCACGCTGGATGAGCAGGGCAATTACATCCCTTCGTTCACCCGTTCAATCGCAGATGGCGATCCGGAGACCCTGGCCATCAAGGAGGCTGAGAAGACCTACTGGGTGCGCGGCGAGGTGCTCGCGCTCGCCCCTGGGCGCTTGCTCTACGTGGCCCCCCGACTTCGGCCGGCCACCGAGTGCAACACCTGCTTCACCGAACTGGGCAATCAGCCCTACCTGGGTGGCTACCACGCCGCCGCGGATGGCAACGAGCCGGTACTGCTGGCCAGGCTCTCGCTAGACGCCGGCCGAACATGGGCAGACATGTCCGACCTGTCTGGACTTGCCGAGGAACTCGACACCCTCAAGGAAATTCCGGACAGGGTGGATTACTGGAACGACGGCCTGGTGGAGAAGTACCCCTTCTTCGATCCCGTCACCGGAGAAAGCCTGGATACCGACCATGGCTGGTACCGCGACAAGATCTCCCTCTACGGGCGGCGCTTCGACGCTGGCGTGAGCGCCACGGTATTCGGCGAAGCCGCTCCCATCTCGGCCACGAAAGCGCTCGTGGTGGCCAGCGTCGGCTACGTGGTTCC
>JASLFM010000267.1 GCA_030150585.1 Acidovorax sp. | reverse complement strand
GTTCCAGCCGTTGATGGCGACGATGGCCAGCGACAGCTCGACGATCTCGGCCTCGGTGAACTGCGCGCGCACCTCGTCGTACACGCTGTCGGGCACCTGCGACTGCTCCACGCGCGTGAGCGCCTCGGTCCAGGCCAGGGCCGCGCATTCGCGCGCGTCGAACGCGCCGCTCTCGCGCCAGGCGCTCAGCAGGTGCAGGCGGCGCTCGCTCTCGCCATGCTCGCGCGCCTCGCGGCCGTGCATCTCCAGGCAGAAGGCGCAGCCGTTGATCTGCGAGGCGCGCATCTTCACCAGCTCGCGCAGCTGGATGGGCAGTTGGCCTGCATTCACGTGCTTTTGCAGGCCATACATGGCCGCGTAGCTGGCGGGGTGGTTGCGGGGCAGGTCTATGCGTTGGGCATGGGCCATGGTTCTCTCCTTGCGGTGGTTGAAAAAAGGGGGCCGCGTGCGGCCAGGGAGGGGCGGCCCGGCCTACAGGCCGCGCAGCTTGTCGGGGTTGAGGACCGAGTACACGGCGTGGATGCGTGTGCCGTCGGTCTCGAAGGCCATCACCGAGCGCACGCCGCCAGCGTCGCGCAGCAGCAGGCCCGGCGCGCCGTTGACCTGCACCGGCTCGATGCGGTGGTTCTGGATGTACACGCGCCACACGGCCACGGCCAGGCGCGTGAGAGCGCGCGGGCCGCGCAGCACCTTGTTCGCAGCATGTACCTTGCCGCCGCCGTCGGCAGTCCACTGCGCGTCCTCGGCGAACAGCGCGAGCAGCGCCGCATGGTCCTGCGTGCGCATGCCCTGTACGAAGCGCTCGATCAGCGCGCGCGACGCCTCGGGCGTGGCGGTGAAGCGGGTCTTGCGCTGGCGCACCTGGGTGCGCGCGCGGTGCACGAGCTGGCGGCAGGCAGCCTCGCTCTTGCCCAGCACGGTGGCCACCTCGGGGTAGTCGCTGTCGAACACGTCGTGCAGCAGGAAGGCTGCGCGCTCGTCGGGCGTGAGGCTCTCCAGCACCACCAGCAGCGCCACCGAGAGGTCGCTGGCCAGCTCGGCGCGCGTATCGGCGGGGGGCACGGCCTCGGGCGCGATCCAGGGCTCGGGCAGCCAGGGGCCGTCGTAGGCCTCGCGCTCGGTACGCGCCGCGCGCAGCCGGTCCACGCACAGCCGCGTGACGCTGGTCACCAGCCAGGCCTCGGCCGTGTGCACGCGCTCCAGCGGCGTGGCCTGCCAGCGCAGCCAGGCGTCCTGCAGCACGTCGTCGGCATCGGCGCGGCTGCCCAGCATGCGGTAGGCCACGCCGGCCAGGCGCGGGCGATGCTGCTGGAAGACAGCGGTGTGCGGGTCCAGGTGGGAGGGCGTTGTCATGTGCATGCCCATAAGACGCGCGGCAGCGGCTTGTTGTGACAGAGGGCGGGCATACTCGACGCCACTATACGCAGAAGAGGGGGAGCATGGCCATGTGGTACCTTGCCGAGGGGCAGGAGCTTGTGTTCAAGCCAGTGAATGCGGAGCGTTGGCGCAAAGGGCGGCGCCAAATCGGCCGCCGCCGGTGGCTGGACTGGATATCGGGCGTCCTGCCGCTGGCGCTCGCTGCTGCAGTGCTTGCCGCAGTATGGGCCGCAGGCGGTGCGGCACGGCCGGCCAGCAAGGTGGAGATGCTCAGGCTGGCGGCCCAACTGGCGCTGTGGCTGTCTGGCTACTACCTGGTCATGGCCGTCCACTGGGCCGCGATGGGCCGCGAACTCGTGGTGACGTCCACCCACCTGCGCCTGCGCCATCCCCGGGCCTGGCTGGACCGCCTGCTGGGCTGGAGCCTGCCGCTGGCGGACATGGCGCAGCGCACAGGCTGGGTTCTGGGTGCTCCGGGCCGCTCTCACATTCCCGACCGCCTGGCCCAGCTTGCGCTGGAACTGCCGTTGCCCGAAGGTTCGGCATGGCGCTGGTTCATGCCGCGCCGCCTGGTGCTGCCGGCCCATTGGGCGCCGGTACGCGACGGCCGGGCCGAGCCGGGGCCCTGGCCCGCGCAGGTGGCACAGCCTACGGCCCTGCAGGTGTTCCTGATGCGGGCCCCGCCGTTCGACGCAGCCGCGGCGCATGATCTGCAGCGGCGCCTGGAGCAATTGCCCCTGGTGCAGGCCTTGCGCGGGCAGGGCACCCACTTGCCCAGCCTGGGCGAGGCCGGCCATTTCCCCTCGCGGCTGGTGGCGGCCGGCCAACTCGACCTGGCACAGGTACCCACGCTGCGCCGGGGCCTGTTCGCTCTGGGCGGCTTGTGCGTGGCGGGCCTGCTGGCACTGGTGTGGAACGACCGTTGGTGCTTCTTCGCCACGCCCTGGGCGCTCTACCTGGGGGCCGGCGTGGCATGTGCCGTGCCGTGCACAGGGCTGCTCTGGCCGCGCGATCTCGCTCCGCAGATCGGCGTGGATGCAGTGCAGGCCCGCCGGCAGGCCGGGGCGGCCAGCATGTTCGTGGGAGCGCTGTGCGGTGCGTTGCTGGCCTGGCTGCTGTCCAATGCGCTGCTGTGGGGGACGGCCCATGTCCAGACCCTGCGGACCGTGGCCTTTGAACTGGACAAGAGCCGCATCGACCCGGGCCCGATCCTGCTGCGCCCTGTGGAGGCGGAGGGCGTGCCCGCCATCGAGATCGATACCGGCGTGCGCTTCTGGCGGCGGCAGCCCGAGGGCGCGCGCTTTGCGCTGCAGGTGGTGCGCGTTCCGCTGGGCGGATGGTGGGTGTATGACGATAGCCCCATAGTCGAGGCCATGCGGCGGGATTGACCAGAGGCCGGGCGGTACAATCTTCGCCTTTCGCAACATGGGTTCCCTCGCCCCCATTCACCAAAAAGGACTGCCATGACGCCCGTTCAGGCACCGCCCTCGCGCGTGCCGCTTTACCTCTCCCTCCTGGTGGCGTTCCACATCGCCATCGTCATCGCCAGCAACTACCTGGTGCAGTTGCCCATCACGCTGCTGGGCTTTCACAGCACCTGGGGGGCGTTCAGCTTTCCGTTCATCTTCCTGGCCACGGACCT
>JASLFM010000266.1 GCA_030150585.1 Acidovorax sp. | reverse complement strand
GTTCCAGCCGTTGATGGCGACGATGGCCAGCGACAGCTCGACGATCTCGGCCTCGGTGAACTGCGCGCGCACCTCGTCGTACACGCTGTCGGGCACCTGCGACTGCTCCACGCGCGTGAGCGCCTCGGTCCAGGCCAGGGCAGCGCACTCGCGCGCGTCGAACGCACCACTCTCGCGCCAGGCGCTCAGCAGGTGCAGGCGGCGCTCGCTCTCGCCATGCTCGCGCGCCTCGCGGCCGTGCATTTCGAGGCAGAAGGCGCAGCCGTTGATCTGCGAGGCGCGCATTTTCACCAGCTCGCGCAGCTGGATGGGCAGTTGGCCCGCGTTCACGTGCTTTTGCAGGCCGTACATGGCCGCGTAGCCGGCGGGGTGGTTGCGGGGCAGGTCTATGCGTTGGGCATGGGCCATGGCTTTCTCCTTGCGGTGGTTGAAAAAAGGGGTGGGGCCGCGCGCGGCCCCGGGGGTGCGGGCCGGCCTACAGGCCGCGCAGCTTGTCGGGGTTGAGGACCGAGTACACGGCGTGGATGCGCGTGCCGTCGGTCTCGAACGCCATCACCGAACGCACGCCGCCAGCGTCGCGCAGCAGCAGGCCCGGTGCGCCGTTGACCTGCACCGGCTCGATGTGGTGGTTCTGGATGTACAGGCGCCAGACGGCCACGGCCAGGCGCGTGAGCGCGCGGGGGCCGCGCAGCACCTTGCTGGCCGCGTTGACCTTGCCGCCGCCGTCGGCGGTCCACTGCGCGTCCTCGGCGAACAGCGCGAGCAGCGCCGCGTGGTCCTGCGTGCGCATGCCCTGCACGAAGCGCTCGATCAGCGCGCGCGAGGCCTCGGGCGTGGCGCTGAAGCGGGTCTTGCGCTGGCGCACCTGGGTGCGTGCGCGGTGCACGAGCTGGCGGCACGCGGCCTCGCTCTTGCCCAGCACGGCGGCCACCTCGGGGTAGTCGCTGTCGAACACGTCGTGCAGCAGGAAGGCCGCGCGTTCGTCGGGCGACAGGCTTTCCAGTACCACGAGCAGCGCCACCGACAGGTCGCTGGCCAGCTCGGCGCGCGCATCGGCGGGCGGCGCCGAGGCGGGGGCGATCCAGGGCTCGGGTAGCCAGGGGCCGTCGTAGGCCTCGCGCTCGGTGCGGGCGGCGCGCAGCCGGTCCACGCACAGCCGCGTCACGGTGGTCACCAGCCAGGCCTCGGCCGTGTGCACGCGCTCCAACGGCGTGGCCTGCCAGCGCAGCCAGGCGTCCTGCAGCACGTCGTCGGCATCGGCGCGGCTGCCCAGCATGCGGTAGGCCACGCCGGCCAGGCGCGGGCGGTGCTGCTGGAAAACAGCGGTGTGCGGGTCCAGGGAGGAGGGCGTTGTCATGCGCATGCCCATAAGACGCGCGGCAGCGGCTTGTTGTGACAGAGGGCGGGCATACTCGGCATCACTATACGCAGAAGAGGGGGAGCATGGCCATGCTGCACATTGCCCAGGGGCAGGAGCTTGTGTTCAAGCCAGTGAATGCGGAGCGCTGGCGCAAAGGGCGGCGCCAGACCGACAGCTGGCGCCGGCAGGGTCTGGCATTGGCCATGCTGCCGCTGGTGTTGGCCGCTATGGCTCTTGCCGTGGCATGGGGAGACGGTCGGATCGGCGGTGTCGTGGCGCAAGCGTTCGAGCGGGTGGAAGTTCGCAGGCTGGTGTCCGATCTGGCTCTGGGGTTGTCAGCCGCCTACTTGGCCGGCGCGATTGGCTGGGCGCTGGGTGGCCGAGAGCTTGTAGTGACGTCCTCCCACCTGCGCTTGCGCTATCCGTGGGCGTGGCTAGACCATCTGGCGGGGTGGAGCGTGCCACTGCCGGACATGGTGCAGTGCGCGGGTTGGGGGCTGGGCGCTCCGGGCCGCTCTCACATTCCCGACCGCCTGGCCCAGCTTGCGCTGGAGCTGCCGTTGCCTGAAGGCGCGGCATGGCGCTGGCTCATGCCGCGCCGCCTGGTGCTGCCGGCCCATTGGGCGCCGGTACGCGACGGCCGGGCCGCGCCGGGGCCCTGGCCCGCACAGACGGTGCAGCCCACGGCCCTGCAGGTGTTCCTGATGCGGGCCCCGCCGTTCGACGCAGCCGCAGCGCGCGATTTGCAGCGGCGCCTGGAGCAATTGCCTCTGGTGCAGGCCTTGCGCGGGCAGGGCGCCCACCTGCCCAGCCTGGGCGAGACCGGCCATTTCCCCTCGCGGCAGGTGGCGACCGGGCAGCTCGATCTGGCGCAGGTGCCAGCGCTGCGCCGGGGCTTCTTCGCTCTGGGCGGCTTGTGCGTGGCGGGCCTGCTGGCACTGGTGTGGAATGACCGCTGGTGTTCCTTCGCCACGCCCTGGGGGCTGTACCTGGGGGCCGGTCTGGCTTGCGCCGTGCCGTGCGCAGGGCTGCTCTGGCCGCGCCATCTTGCCCCGCAGATCGGTGTAAATGCAACACAGGCCCGCCGGCAGGCTGGGGCGGCCAGCATGCTCATGGGCGCGCTGTGCGGCGCATTGCTGGCCTGGCTGCTGTCCAATGCCCTGCTGTGGGGGACAGCCCATGTCCAGCCCCTGCGGACCGTGGCCTTTGAACTGGACAAGAGCCGCATCGACCCGGGCCCGATCCTGCTGCGCCCCGTGGAGGCGGAGGGCGTGCCTGCCATCGAGATCGATACCGGCGTACGCTTTTGGCGGCGGCAACCCGAGGGAGCGCGCTTTGCGTTGCAGGTGGTGCGCGTTCCGCTGGGCGGATGGTGGGTGTATGACGATAGCCCCATAGTCGAGGCCATGCGGCGGGATTGACCAGAGGCCGGGCGGTACAATCTTCGCCTTCCGCAACATGGGTTCCCTCGCCCCCATTCACCAAAAAGGACTGCCATGACGCCCGTTCAGGCACCGCCCTCGCGCGTGCCGCCTTACCTCTCCCTCCTGGTGGCGTTCCACATCGCCATCGTCATCGCCAGCAACTACCTGGTGCAGTTGCCCATCACGCTGCTGGGCTTTCACAGCACCTGGGGGGCGTTCAGCTTTCCGTTCATCTTCCTGGCCACGGACCT
>JASLFM010000253.1 GCA_030150585.1 Acidovorax sp. | reverse complement strand
GCCACCAGGCGCAGGAACTGCACGTTGGTCGCCAGGCCCACGATGTGGGTCTGGGCCAGGGCCTCGTCCAGCCGCGCCAGCGCCTGTTCGCGCGTGTCGCCGTGCACGATGAGCTTGGCCACCATGGAATCGTAGAAGGGGCTGATGGCATCGCCCTCGCGCACGCCATCGTCGAAGCGCACCGCACCTCTTTCAAAGCTGGTGCATGCGGGCTTGCGGTAGACGGCCAGAGTGCCCGTGGCGGGCAGGAACTGGTTGTCGGGGTTTTCGGCACAGATGCGCGCCTCGATGGCGTGGCCGGTGATGCGCAGCTCTTCCTGCTTGAGCGGCAAGGGCTCGCCCGATGCCACGCGCAGCTGCCACTCCACGAGGTCCAGGCCCGTGATGGCCTCGGTCACCGGGTGCTCCACCTGCAGGCGGGTGTTCATCTCCATGAAGTAGAACTTCATCTGGTCGGGCCGCTCGTAGCCGCCCGGCTGCTCGACGATGAACTCCACCGTGCCCGCGCCCACGTAGCCCACGGCTTGGGCGGCCGCCACGGCGGCCTCGCCCATCTGCTGGCGCAGCGCGGGCGTCATGCCGGGGGCAGGCGCCTCTTCAAGCACCTTCTGATGGCGGCGCTGCACCGAGCAGTCGCGCTCGAACAGGTAGACGCAGTTGCCGTGCGTGTCGCCGAACACCTGGATCTCGATGTGGCGCGGGCGGAGCACGTATTTTTCAACCAGCACGGCATCGTTGCCGAAGCTGTTGATGGCCTCGCGCTGGCAGGACGCCAGCGCGGCGGCGAAGTCCTCGCTCTTCTCGACCAGGCGCATGCCCTTGCCACCGCCGCCCGCGCTGGCCTTGATGAGCACGGGGTAGCCAATGCCATCGGCTTCGCGCTGCAGCAGGGCCGGGTCCTGGTTCTCGCCCTGGTAGCCGGGCACCAGCGGCACATTGGCCTTGGCCATCAGGCGCTTGGATTCGGCCTTCAGGCCCATGGCCTGGATGGCGGAGGCGGGCGGGCCGATGAAGACCAGGCCCGCCTTGGCGCAGGCCTGGGCGAAGTCCTCGTTCTCCGACAGGAAGCCGTAGCCCGGGTGGATGGCCTGCGCGCCCGTGGCCTGGGCCGCCTCGATGATGCGTTCCCAGCGCAGGTAGCTGTCCTTGGGCGCGCTGCCGCCGATGTGCACGGCCTCGTCGCAGGCGGCCACATGCTTGGCGCGCGCGTCCGCGTCGGAATACACGGCCACGGTCTTCACGCCCATGCGGCGCGCGGTGGCCGCCACGCGGCACGCGATCTCGCCGCGGTTTGCAATCAGGATTTTTTTGAACATTTACGCCACCTTGGCAGAACCAGAAAAGAAAGAGGACATGCGCCGCAGCACCGCGCGCAGGAACTTGAACAGCACCGCCAGCAACAGCGCCGACACCAGCAGCATGAAGACCAGCGCCACGCCGAACCACGCGGGATGCTGCGTGGCCAGCCAGACCACGGCCACGACGAGCCCGTCCTCGAAGAACGACAGCCCCCAGTTCGAGAACGGCTCGGGCGAGGTGTTGGCCGCCGCGCGCGTGGTCATCTTGGTGGCCAGCGCCGTCGCCGAGAGCGAGCCGCCCAGCAGGCCTGCCACCACGGCCATGGTCGCGTTGTCGGCGCCGAACACGCTCGCCGCGAGCAGTGCGCCCGCGGGAATGCGGATCACGGTGTGCACCGCGTCCCAGGCACTGTCGAGCCAGGGCACCTTGTCGGCAAAGAATTCGACCAGCAGCATGAAGCCGCTCACAAGCAGCACGGCCGGGTGCTGCAGCACGTGCAACCCCTGCGGCAGCGCGATCCAGCCCGCCGCGCCCATGCCGCCCACGAGAAACACCACGGCATAGAGCCGCAAGCCGCTGGCCCAGCCCAGTGCCGCCGCCAGCGCGAGCAGGCTGGGCATGTCCAGGGCGGCCGTGGCACGCGCAGCGCCCTCGGCCACATCGCGCGCAGTGCCCGCATCGACGTGCAGCCCCACGGTGTGGAGCCACTGGACGATGGCGAGCCAGAGTGCATCCATGGTCAGGACCTGCCTCTCAAAGCCAGTTCGGCTTGCGCTTTTGCAGGAAGGACTGCACGCCTTCGCGGCCCTCGTCGCTCGCGCGGATGTCGGCGATGCCCTCCACGGTGGCGGCGATCAGCCCCGCGTCGATCTCGCGCTCGGCCACATCCTGCACGAGCCGCTTGCAGGCGCGCACGGCGTTCGGACTCGCGGCCGTGAGGGCCTTGAGCAGCTCATCGACCTTGGCGTCGAGCTGGTCGGCCGGCACCACCTCGTGCACGAAGCCGGTGCGCAGCGCCTCGGCCGCGCCGAAGCGTTCGGCCGTGAGGAAGTAGCGGTGCGCCGCACGTGCGCCCATGGCGCGGATGACGTACGGGCTGATGGTCGCGGGGATCAGGCCCAGCTTGACCTCGCTCAGGCAAAAGCCTGCCGTCTCGACGGCGACGGCCATGTCGCAGGCCGCGACCAGACCCATGCCGCCTGCGTACACATCGCCCTGCACGCGCGCGATGGTGGGTTGGGGGCATTCGTAGATCACGCGCAGCATCTCGGCGAGCTTGCCTGCGTCGGCGAGGTTCTCGGCCCGCGTGTAGTCGGCCATGCGGCGCATCCAGTTCAGGTTGGCGCCCGCGCAGAACGCGGGCCCTTCGGCGGCGAGCACCACGGCGCGCACATCGGCGCGCGCGCCCACATCGAGGAAGGCGGCCGTGAGCTCGGCAATGACCTCGTCGCTGAAGGCGTTGCGGATTTCGGGTTGGGTCAGCGTGATGCGCGCTACGGCGCCCGACTGGGTGATGGAGAGGTTCTGGCTCATGGTGCGGAGCTTTCGGTGGGGTTCAGCAGGAAGCGCACAAGGTCCAGCTCGGGACAGGGCCGCCCCAGGGCCGTGAGCGCCGCCGTGATCTGGCCGCGGTGGTGCGTGCCATGGTTGAACACGTGGGCGAGCGTGGCCGCGAAAGGCAGCGA
Source organism: Acidovorax sp. (assembly GCA_030150585.1). Taxonomy (GTDB): domain Bacteria; phylum Pseudomonadota; class Gammaproteobacteria; order Burkholderiales; family Burkholderiaceae_C; genus JASLFM01. The sequence goes on along the minus strand of JASLFM010000253.1, from coordinate 12,641 downwards.
CGCGGGCTGGCCCTGGGTGGTGGTGTAGTCGAGCGTGCCCTCGAAGCGCCGTGCATCCCAAGAGGCGATCAGCGGCGCCCAGCGCGCGGCGCCTTCGCGCAGCCGCGCGTCCAGCCGGGCGCGGTCGGGCTCCAGCTCGGCATCGAGCGCGAGCCGGGGCGATACGCCCTCGGAAAAGCGCGGAAACCAGACATGGTGCTCGCCGACGAGCAGGTGGTTCAGCGTGCCATGCAGGCTGCCGAAGAACAGCCCCAGGTCGCGCCGGTAGTCGGCATCGGGCACGGCGGCCACGGCATCGAGCAGCCGGGCATTGGCCCACGCGCCGTAGCGCGCGAGCTGGGAGAAATGCGCGTTCGGATTCATGGCGCAGCGCGGGCGGCGAGCACCCGGCTCCAGAACGCATCGAGCGCGGCCAGCGCCTTGGCGCGCGCCTCGGGGTTGCCGCCCTGGTGCACGCCCTGGCCCGAAGTGCCATTGGGTACGTCGGCACGTACCCGCACGGGGGCGGTGCCATCGAAGCCGTGGTAGCTGCCCTCGTACACGTGCAGGGTGACGTCGCTGCCCGGCCGCGCTTGCAGCTGGTGCGCGAAGTCCACACAGGGTTGCGGCGGCGTCCAGTCGTCGAGCGCGCCGAGCTGCATCAGCAGCGGCACGCTCTCCAGTGCGGCCTTGCGCTTCTTCAAAGGGCCGCAGCCCGGGTAGAACACGGCCGCACCCGCGATGGGCGGCTCGCCCGCCTCGGGGTGCGCGCGGCGTTGCTCCAGCAGGGTCAGCGTGGTGGTGGCGCCGTTGGACCAGCCGAGCACGCCAATGCGCTGCCGGTCCACCTGCGGCTGCGCGGCAAGCCAGGCCAGTGCCGCGCGTGCGTCCTGTGCGCGCTCGGCCACGTCCACGCTGCGTTCGCGGTAGCGGGTCTGGCAGATCTCGCGCAGGCCGCGCGATCCGAAGCTGTCGGGCAGCAGCACCGCATAGCCCGCGGCGTGCAGGCGCTCGGCCGCCTCGCGGTAGCGCGCGGACAGGCCGCCGCCCTTGGCGTACAGCCCGCCACAGCCATGCAGCGCAAGCACGGCCGGGCGGCGCTCCGCGCCCTCGGCCGCCAGCCAGTGCGCACGCAGCACGACGCCCGAGGGCAGGGGCAGCTCCACGCGCTGCAGCGCGGGTGCAGCCTGGGCTGCAGCGCACAGCGCCAGGGTGATGCCCAGCAGCACGTGGCGAAGGGGATGGGGGCGGCTCATGGCGGTGCGGCCCGGCGTTTACATGCGGAACACGCCGAACTTCGTGTCCTCGATCGGCGCGTTGCGCGTGGCCGAGAGGCCCAGCGCGAGCACGCGGCGCGTGTCCGCGGGGTCGATCACGCCATCGTCCCACAGGCGCGCCGTGGCGTAGTAGGGATGGCCCTGTTCCTCGTACTGGCGGCGGATGGGCGCCTTGAAGGCTTCCTCTTCCTCCATGCTCCAGCTGCCGCCCTTGGCCTCGATGCCGTCGCGCTTGACGGTGGCGAGCACGCTCGCGGCCTGCTCGCCGCCCATCACGCTGATGCGCGCGTTGGGCCACATCCACAGGAAGCGGGGCGAGTACGCGCGGCCGCACATGCCGTAGTTGCCCGCGCCGAAGCTGCCGCCGATGATGATGGTGAACTTCGGAACCGCCGCCGTGGCCACGGCCGTCACGAGCTTGGCGCCGTGGCGCGCGATGCCCTCGTTCTCGTACTTGCGGCCCACCATGAAGCCCGTGATGTTCTGCAGGAACACGAGCGGGATCTTGCGCTGGCAGCAGAGCTCGATGAAGTGCGCACCCTTTTGCGCGCTCTCGCTGAACAGGATGCCGTTGTTGGCGATGATGCCCACCTGCATGCCCTCGATGCGCGCGAAGCCGCACACCAAGGTGCTGCCAAAGCGGGCCTTGAATTCGTCGAACGCGCTGCCGTCCACGATGCGCGCGATGATCTCGCGCACGTCGAAGGGCTTGCGCGTGTCCGTGGGGATCACGCCGTACAGCTCTTGCGCTTCATATTTAGGAGCTACAGGCGCTGTATCAGAAAGCACTTGCGGCTTGTTTCTGTTCAAATTTCCCACAGCGGTGCGCGCCAGGGCCAGCGCGTGCAGGTCGTTTTGCGCCAGGTGGTCGGCCACGCCCGACAGGCGCGTGTGCACGTCGCCTCCCCCCAAGTCTTCGGCGCTGACCACCTCGCCCGTGGCGGCCTTCACGAGCGGCGGGCCGCCCAGGAAGATGGTGCCCTGGTTCTTGACGATGATGGATTCGTCGCTCATCGCGGGCACGTAGGCGCCACCGGCCGTGCACGATCCCATCACCACCGCGATCTGCGCGATGCCCTGGGCACTCATGTTGGCCTGGTTGAAGAAGATGCGGCCGAAGTGCTCGCGGTCGGGGAACACGTCGTCCTGGTTGGGCAGGTTGGCGCCGCCCGAGTCGACGAGGTAGATGCAGGGCAGGCGGTTCTCGCGCGCCACTTCCTGCGCGCGCAGGTGCTTCTTCACCGTCATGGGGTAGTAGGTGCCGCCCTTCACCGTGGCGTCGTTGCACACCACCATGCAGTCCACCCCGGCCACGCGGCCAATGCCCGCGATCAGCCCCGCGCCCGGCGCGTCGTTGTTGTACATGTTGAGCGCGGCCAGCGGCGCCAGTTCGAGGAAGGGCGTGCCGGGGTCGAGCAGCATCTGCACGCGCTCGCGCGGCAGCAGCTTGCCGCGCGCCACGTGCTTGGCGCGCGCGGCCTCGCCGCCGCCCTGTGCCACCTGGGCCAGCTGCGCGCGCAGGTCTTCGACCACGGTGCGCATGGCGGCGGCATTGGCCTGGAATTCGGCAGAGCGGGGGTTGAGTTGGGATTCGAGGATCATGGCGGGCGCTTTCTTCAGGCGGTTTTTTCGTCGGTCAGGCCCAGGCTGGCCTTCATCTCGTCGCGGATCTTGAACTTCTGGATCTTGCCCGTCACCGTCATCGGGAACGCGCTCACGAAGCGGATGTAGCGCGGTACCTTGTAGTGCGCGATCTGGCCTTTGCAGAACTCGCGGATGCCGTCCTCGGTGGGCTGGGTTCCAGGCTTGGCGATGATCCAGGCGCACAGCTCCTCGCCATAGCGCGTATCGGGCACGCCGACCACCTGCACGTCCTGCACCTGCGGGTGGCGGTACAAAAATTCCTCGATCTCGCGCGGGTAGATGTTCTCGCCGCCGCGGATCACCATGTCCTTGATGCGGCCCACGATGTTCACATAGCCTTCGGCGTCCATGGTGGCGAGGTCGCCCGTGTGCATCCAGCCGTCGGCGTCGATCGCTTCGCGGGTCTTTTCCTCGTCGCCCCAGTAGCCATGCATGACCGAGTAGCCCCTGGTGCACAGCTCGCCCCGCTCGCCGCGCGGGACCACGGCGCCGCTCTCAGGATCGACGATCTTCACCTCCAGGTGCGGCTGCACGGTGCCCACGGTGGAGACGCGCTTGGCGAGCGGCGTATCGGTGCTGCTCTGGCAGCTCACGGGGCTGGTCTCGGTCATGCCGTAGGCGATGGTCACCTCGCCCATGTGCATGTCGGCCTGCACGCGCTTCATGACCTCGATGGGGCACGGCGATCCGGCCATGATGCCGGTGCGCAAGGTGGAGAGGTCGAACTCCGCAAAGCGCGGGTGGTCCAGCTCGGCGATGAACATGGTGGGCACACCGTGCAGGCCCGTGCACTTCTCCGCCTGCACGGTCTCCAGCACCTTGAGCGGGTCGAACCCGTCGTTCGGGTAGACGATGGTGGCGCCGTGCGTCACGCAGGCCAGGTTGCCCAGCACCATGCCGAAGCAGTGGTACAGCGGCACGGGGATGCACAGCCGGTCCTCGGGCGTGAGCTTCATGCACTCGCCGATGAAGAAGCCATTGTTCAGGATGTTGCGGTGGGTGAGCGTGGCCCCCTTGGGGAAGCCCGTGGTGCCGCTGGTGAACTGGATGTTGATGGGGTCGGTGTTGGACAGCGTGGCGGCCACGGCGTCGATGCGTGCGTCCCGCGCGTCGCCGCGGGCCAGCAGCGCGGAAAAGCGCTCCATGCCCGGTACCTCGTCGCCCTGCCCCGGCTCGTCGATCCAGAAGATGTGCTCGAGCTGCGGCAGCCGCGCGCGGCCCAGTTCCTGCAGCATTCCAAGGTAGTCGCTGGTCTTGAAGCGCGCCATGGTGACGAGCGCCTTGCAGCCCACCTTGTTGAGCGCGTACTCCACCTCGGCCGTGCGGTAGGCCGGGTTGATGTTGACCAGCACCAGACCGACCTGCGCGGTGGCGAACTGCATCAGCACCCACTCCGCGTTGTTGTGCGACCAGATGCCGATGCGGTCGCCCTTGTGCAGCCCCAGGCCGAGCAGCGCACTGGCGAGGCGCCGTACCTCTGTGTGCAGCTGGGCGTAGGTGTAGCGGCGGCCCTGGTGGGCGCAGACCAGCGCCTCGCGCGCGCCCTCGCGGGCAGCCATGGCGTCGAAGAAGCGGCCGATGGTCTGCTCGATCAAGGGCACGCCGGTGGCGCCCCGCGCCTGGCTGAGGGTGACGGAATCCATGACAGCAGTCTCCTTTTCGGGCCCCAGCATACGCCGCCCGGCGTTTCCAATGGAGCCAGGGAGGTTGCAATAATTGCCACATCCCTCGAACACCCATGTACACCCCTTCCCTGCCCTCGCACCGCCCGCTCCCCTCCCGCCAAGGTCCGGCCGTTACGCCGATGGCCTTCGTGCAGGCCATTGTGCGGGCCTACATGCTGCGCGGCATGGACCCCGGCGGCGTATTGCAGCGGGCGCAAATCGCGCCAACCACCGTGCACGATCCGCAGGCCCGCATCACCGCCTGGCAGATGGAGGCGCTGTGCGACGGCGCCATGCGCGAGCTGGACGACGAGGCCCTGGGCTGGTTCGGCCGCCGCCTGCCCTGGGGCAGCTATGGGCTGCTGGCGCGCGCCTCCATCACCGCGCCGCACCTGGGCCTGGCGCTCGCGCGCTGGTGCCGCCACCACGGGCTGCTGACGGACGACATCGCGCTCACGCTCACCGCCGAAGGCGGTACCGCGCGGATCGCGCTGGCCGAACACCGCCCGCCGGGCGGGGACGGCGCACTGCGCGAGTTTTGCCTCGTCTCGGTGCTGCGCAACATCCACGGCCTGGCCTGCTGGCTCATCGACTCCCGGCTGCCGCTGCAGGGCGCGCGCTTCCCGTTCGCGGCGCCTGCGCACGCTGACGTGTACCCGCTGCTGTTCCCCGGCCCCGTCGCCTTCGGTGCGCCGCAGGCGGCCATCCACTTCGACGCACGCTACCTCGCGCTGCCGCTGGCGCGCGACGAGGCCGCGCTGCGCCTGATGCTGCAGCGCGCGCTGCCGCTCACGGTGCTGCAGTACCGGCGCGACCGGCTGCTGGTGCAGCGCGTGCGCCAGGCCCTCGCCGCCGACCCCGCCACGCTGCACAGCGCAGAGGCGCTGGCCGCGCGGCTGCACCTGTCGCCGCGCACGCTGCACCGCCAGCTGAAGGAGGAAGGCGCCTCGCTGCAGCGCCTGAAGGACGAGGTGCGCCAGGCCCGCGCCACCGAACTGCTGCACCGCACCGACCGGCCCATCAAGCAGGTGGCGCAGGCGGCGGGCTTTCAGAGCGAGAAGAGCTTCATACGCGCGTTCCGGGGCTGGACAGGGCAGTCGCCTGCCGCCTTCAGGACGGCCCGCGCGGCAAGCGCGGCAAATGCTGCCGGCGCTACAGGCCCAGCAGGCGCGGCAGATCGGCCATCGCGCTGAACACGCGCTGCGCACCCGCCGCGAGGAGCTGCTCCGGCGTGGAGTGCGCCCCCGCGCCAGGGCAATAGCCCCACACGGTGGCGCCGGCGCGCACGCCAGCCGTGAGGCCGGGCACCGAGTCCTCGACCACCAGGCAGCGCTCGGGCGGCGTGCGCAGCGCCTGGGCGGCTGCCAGGTACACGTCGGGCCAGGGCTTGGTGCGCGGCAGGTCGTGCCCGCTGAACACATGGGGGCCGAAGTACGGAGCCAGCCCCACTTTGTCGAGCTGCATCTGCACCTTGGGCTTGTCGGCGCCCGAAGCGACGGCCATGCGGCCCGGCAGCAGGCCGTGGAGCTCACGCACGGCGTCCACTGCGCCGTCGATGGCGACGAGTTCGGCACGCAGCGCGGCATTGCGCCGCTCGTAGAACTCGGCCATCCACGCGTCGGTCAGCGGCTGGCCGGTGCGCGCTTCGATCAGCGCGGCCTCGCTGCGCACGGTCTTGCCGACGAAGGTGCGCATGCACTCCTGCTCGCCAATGGGCCAGCCCGATGCATTGAGCATGGCGCGCAGAACGCCGTTGGTGATGGCTTCGCTGTCGACGAGCACGCCGTCGCAGTCGAACAGAATCGCTTCGAATCTCATGGGTTTTCCAGGAACGGGATGTCGGATGGATCGTGCAGCGCCGCCGTGCAATCGGGGCCATAGAGCGTGGCACGGTCGCGGCCGAGCTGCTTGGCGCGGTAGAGCGCCGCGTCGGCCTGCCGGAACAAGGCATGCGCCACGTCCACGCCCGCACGGGGCTCACCCTGCGTGGGCGCCTGCTCGGCGGGGCACAGGCTGGCCACGCCGATGCTGACGGTGACGACTCCCCCCTCGCAGCCGAACGCATGCGGGGTGGCGAGCGCGAGCACCGCCTGGCGCAGCCGCTCGGCCACGGCGCAGGCCTGCGCTTCGTCGGCGCCGGGCAGCAGCACGGCGAACTCCTCGCCGCCATAGCGTGCCACCATGTCGCTAGCGCGCCCCAGCGTCGATGCGAGCGCCTGCGCCACGCCCTGCAGGCAGCGGTCGCCTGCCATGTGCCCATAGTGGTCGTTGAAGGCCTTGAAATGGTCCACGTCGATCATCAGCAGGGCCAGCGGCGTGCCGCCGCGCAGCGCGCGCGCCCACTCCTGCGCGACGGCCTCGTCGAGCGCGAGGCGGTTGGCCACCTGGGTGAGCGGGTCCACGCGCACCTGGGCTTCCAATGCGGCGCGGTAGCGCTCGAGCTGCTCCTCTGCCTGCTTGCGGTCGGTGATGTCCTGCACCGTGCCCGTCATGCGGGCGCGCTGCGGACCTTGCGCATCGCCATACTCGCCCCACACCTCGATCCAGCGTTCGCGCCGGTCGCTCGCGCGGAGGATGCGGTACTGGGTGCGCAGCGCAGTGCGCTGCTCCATGGCACTGCCATGGACGGCCAGGGTGCGCTCCCGGTCCTGCGGGTGCAGCATGCCCACCCACTGGCGCAGCGTCATGCGGCTTTCGATCGGCAGGCCGAAGATCGCATTGGCCATGCGCGACATGGTGAACTGCTGGCGCTCGGTGTCGTAGGCAAAGTAGCCCATCGAGGCGGCCTTCTGCGCAGCGTCGAGCCAGCGCATGTTGCGCTCGAGCTTTTCCTTGAGCGAGCGCTCGCGCCGCCACGCGCGCCACTGCCACAGCACGACGACGGCGCCCGCCGAGATCAGCCCCAGGCTGGCGAACAGGCTCAGCGCGAGCCATTCGCGCCGCTGCGCGTCCGTGAACGCCTCGGCCGTGTCGATCTTGGAGACCAGCAGCCAGTCGCTGTCCGGTACGGCGCTGGCGGTGGCCAGCACGCTGTGGCCCTGGTAGTCGGTGCCGTAGAGCGTGCCGCGCACCCCTGCGGCGGCCAGCGCCACGGCGGCATCGCCCGTTTGGTGCGCGGGCAGGCGCAGCGTGAGCGGCTCGTCGCCGCGGTGACGCAGCGGGCTGAGGAACACCACCTCGCCGCCCTGGCGCTCGACCAGCAGCGACTCCGCCGTGCGGCTGTTGTTGGGCCAGACCTCGAGCAGCGGGTAGAGGGAGTTGCGGGCATCGACCACGAGCCAGACGGCGCCCACGGGCTCGCTGCCGTCGAACAGCGGCGCCAGCAGCCCGAAGAACGGGAAGGCGAAGGCCCCGTCGCGCCGCAGGCCCACGACAGCGGGCTGCGCGCTGTCGAACGCGCCGCGCAGCGCCTCGCGCTCGGGCGCGGGCAGCGTGTCCACCTTCGCGCCCCCGCTCCCCGCCGGGCCCAGCAGCAGGCGGCCCTGCGCATCCACCAGGTAGGCGGCCGTGTACTGGGTGTACTCGACCAGCGAACGCAAACGCTCGCGCACTGGCGCCTCCAGCGCGGGCGAACCGTCGGCACGCCAGCGGCGCACGGCCTGTGCGAAAAGGCCATCGTCCGTCAGCGCCGCGGCCTCGCCAATGCGGCGCCGGCGCCAATCCGCCACGCCCATGACCTGGATCTGGTTGATGGTGGAGAGGCCGCTTTCGACCTGGTGGTGGTAGCGCTGCTCGCGCTCCTGGTAGATGAGCCGCATGCCCCAGCCCATACCGGCGAACAACGCCAGCACGACCAGCGGCAGGAACCACCACGCGCGCAGGGGCGCTCCTCGGCGGCGGAATACGGCGGGCATGCGCATGGGGCTTCAAGCGGCGGCAAAGAGGCGCGCAAGCCGCGCCTTCTTCGGTACTATGACACAGCTTGTAGCACTCTCTTCCCCGGCGCCCCACCATGCCCGCACCCTACCCGCTCCTGCCTTCCGTGACGCGGCGCGATTGCCTTGCCCGTGCGCTGGCGCTGTGCGCCGCCCCGCTGGCCGCACCAGACGCCTTCGCACAGGCGGGGGCCGGGCGCTCCAGCGTGGTGGTGAGCCTCTCGATCGAGCCCGACAGCCTCGACCCCACGATGGCGCCCTCGGCGGCCGTGGGCGAGGTGGCGCACTACAACGTGCTGGAGGGCCTCACGAAGATCGAGGAGAGCGGCGCGGTGAGCCCGCTGCTGGCCGAATCCTGGACGCAGAGCCCCGATGGCCGGGCCTACACCTTCCGCCTGCGCCAGGGCGTGCGCTTCCACGACGGGCAGCCCCTGGATGCTGCCGCCGTGCGCTTCAGCTTCGAGCGTGCCGTGGCCCCCGGCTCCACCAACAAGGCGCGCAGGGCGCTGTTCGACAACATCGCGGCCATCGCCACGCCCGACGCGCGCACCGTCACGCTTGCGCTGCACCGCCCCGACGCGCACCTGCTGTTCCGCCTGGGCGAGGGCACGGCGGTCATCTTGCACCCTGCCACGGCCGGCCGGGCCGCCACGCAGCCCGTGGGCACAGGCCCCTACCGCGTTGCCCAGTGGAGCCGTGGCCACAGCATCTCGCTGGCGCGCGCGGACGGCACCCGCGCGGGGCCGCCGGGGCAGCGTGCGCGCATGGACAGCGCCACCTACCGCTTCATCCCCGACCCCGACGCGCAGGAGGCAGCGCTGCAGGCGGGCGACGTGGACCTGTTCTTCCACTTCGCCACGCGCACCGTGCGGCGCTTCCAGGACGACACGCGCTACCAGGTGCTGATCGGCACCTCTGGCGGCAAGGGCATGCTGGCGCTGAACCACCGGCGCGCGCCCCTGAACGACCTGCGCGTGCGCCGCGCCATCACGCACGCCATCGACCGCGAGGGCTTCATCCGTGCCGTGCTCGACGGACGAGGCTCGGCCATCGGCAGCCATTTCTCGCCCACCGACGCGGGCTACCTGCACCTCGAGAACATGTACCCCTACGACCCCGACCGCGCCCGCGCGCTGCTCAAGGAGGCCGGCGTCACCGCGCCGCTGCGCCTGAAGCTCACGCTGCCGCCTGCGGCCTACGCCTACGCCGGCGGCCCCGTGGTGGCGGAGTACCTGGCCCAGGTGGGCATCATGGCCAACATCGAGCGCGTGGAATGGCCGCAGTGGCTGGCCGGGCCCTTCAGGGGCCAGTTCGACATGACCCTCATCAACCACGTCGAGCCGCTGGACTACCTGATCTACACCGACCCCGATTACTACTTCGGCTACGACAGCCCGGCCTTCCGCGAACTGGCGCAGCGCCATGCCGCGGCCACCCATGCGCGCGAGCGGCAGCTGCGCTTTGCCGACCTGCAGCGCCACCTGGCGCAGGACGCCGTCAACGCGTGGATCTTCGCGCCCAAGATCGGCGCCGTGGTGCGCAAGGGACTGCGCGGCGCGTGGATGAACTACCCCATCTTCGCGCACGACATCGGCGCGCTCTGGTGGGAGTGATTCGGAACATCCCCCCGAGCGGCGTTGCCGCCCCCCCTTCTCTCGCTTCGCTGCGCTACGCGGGAAGGGGGGCGACGCCAGCGCGGCGGGGCGGCCCTTGCGCGGCGTCCGCTGGCTTCGGTCGCGCCAGTTTCGCAGCATGCTTACTATTTAATTAATAGCTGCCTGCGCCTTCTGGATAGGCGCTAGCGGCCGATTTGGCTCAAAACTGATCGCCATCCACGTAGTACCAGCGCCCGCCCTCGCGCACGAAGCGGCTGCGCTCGTGCAGGCGCACGGCACGGCCACCCACGCGCCAGCGCGCGACGAACTCCACCTCGGCGCGGTCCTCGCCCGTGGCGCGGTGCGAACGCACCTCAAGGCCCAGCCACTTCGCGCCCGCATCAAAATCGACCGCGGCGGGCCGCTGGTCCGCGTGCCAGGTGGCGAGCAGGTAGTCGGCCCGCTGCAGCACGAAGGCGCTGTAGCGCGAGCGCATGAGGCGCTCGGCGTTGGGCGCTGGCGTGGACCCGAAATGGTCAAGGTAGCGGCCGCAGCACGCGGCCAGCAGGGCACCGCTGCCACAGGGGCAGGCAGGCCCGGCCTGGGTCAGCGCGCGGCTCATCGCGCGGCGCCGAACACCTTCTGCAGCAGCGCGCTGCCGGTGCCCACGGGGTCCTGCCGGATCTTGCGCTCCTCCTCGCCGATCATGAAATACAGGCCGTCGAGCGTCTTGCCCGTCACGTACTGCGCGAGGTTGGCGTCCTCCTTGCGGAGCAGACCGAAGCCCGCGGCCTTGCCCGCGAAGGCGTTGTACTGCTGGGTCAGCCCCACCTTCTCGGTGGCCTGTTTCACCACGGGCAGGAAGCGTTCGCCCAGCGGCGCGCGCGTCTTGTCGGCGAAGAAGCGCGTGACGGCCGTGTCGCCCCCCGTGAGGATGTTCTTGGCATCCGTCACGGTCATGTTCTTCACGGCGCCCACGAGCAGGTCCTTTCCCATGGGCACGGCGGCCTCGGCCGCGCGGTTGATGGTGGTGACCAGCTCATCGATGCGCTGGCCCTGGCCGAACTTGCGCATGAGCTTGGCCGCGTCCTCCAGCTGCCCCGGCAGGCCGATGCGCACCTGCGGGTTGCCGAGAAAGCCGTCCGGGCGGCCCAGCAGGCCCACGGCCGCTTCGGCCCCCTTAGCAAGCGCGGCCTTCACGCCGCTGGCGGCATCGGCATTCGACAAATCGGCCACGGACAGGGCCCAGGCCTGGCGCTGCGCGGCCAGCACGAGCGCGGCTGTACTGGCTTGGTGGATGAAGGCTCGGCGCGACGGCATGGCGGATTTTCCTGGATGTTCAACAATGGCACTGATTTTCGCAGCCCAGGAGTTCTGACGATGTTTGCAATGAGCGTGCCGTGGTGGGAGTTCGTCGTGCGCGGCGTGGCCGTGTACCTGTTCTTGCTGGTGTTCCTGCGCCTCACGGGCAAGCGGCAGACGGGGCAGTACGCGCCGTTCGACCTCGTGCTGCTGCTGATCCTGTCGAACGCGGTGCAGAACTCGATGAACGCAGGCGACAACTCGCTCGTCGGCGGCCTCATCAGCGCCACCACGCTCATGGCCTGCCACGTGCTGCTCGCCCACCTCACGTTCCGCATCCCGCGCCTGGCGCGGCTGGTGGACGGCCGGCCCCAGGTGCTGGTGCACAGCGGCCAGCTCGATACGGCGCTCATGCGCCAGGAGCTGCTCACCCCCGACGACGTGGCCGCCGCGCTGCGGGCGGGCGGCTGCCTGCACCTGCACGAGGTAGAGCGCGCCACCATCGAGACCAACGGCACCATCACCGTGGTGCTGCGCAGCGCGGGCGTGCGCCAGGAGTCGGGACTGTGAGGGCCGCGCCGCTGGTCGGGGCACTGCAGGCGTCGGCACCGCCGCAGTTGCCACGTTGAAATCCGCCTGCAACGCAATTCAGCGCCGCAGCAGCCGCGCCCGCACCTCTGCGGTATAGGTACGGCCCACGCGAACCACCGCGCCATCGGCCAACACCACGGCAAGGGACGAGAAGGCCCCCACCGCCAGGCGGCAGACCGCGCCGATGCGCACCAGGGTGCTGCGGTGGATGCGCAGGAAGTCCTGCGCAGGCAGCCTCTGCTCCAGTTCAGACAAACTGGCGTTGTGCAGGTATTCGCGGCCATCCGCATGGATGCGCGCGTAGTCGCGCTCAGCCTGGATGCGCGTGATGCTGGTGGCGGCAATGCGCACGTGCTGGCCCTGGGTCTTGACCCACAGCTCGGCCGGGCCGCGCGGCTGCAGCGCCGCGGTGCGCAGATTGGCGATGACCTCCTGCAGCTCCGCGATCCGCTGCGCGCTGCCGCGCAGGGCCACCGCCTGGCGGGCGCGCTCCAGCGCGAGCTGGAAGCGCCCCGGCTCGATGGGCTTGGTGATGTAGTCGATCGCGCTGGCGTCAAAGGCCTGGAGAGCCCGGTCGTCGAAGGCGGTGATGAAGACGGCCACCGGCGGTTCGGGCTGGCCCTGCAGGCGGGCCAGCAGATCGAACCCGCTGCCGCCGGGCATCTGGATGTCCAGCAGCAGGATGTGCGCCTCGAAGCGCTCCAGCCGGGCGAT
>JASLFM010000240.1 GCA_030150585.1 Acidovorax sp. | reverse complement strand
TGGATGCGGTGGCGGCTCATCCACAGCGCCGTGGAGCCGCTGTCGGTCATGGCCACGATGGCCTTGGCGCCCAGGTGGTGGGCCGTGAACAGCGCACCCATGGCGATGCTCTGGTCGATGCGGCCGAAGGTCTGGCCCGTGAAATCGGCATCGAGCTCCACGTCCTCGGCGGCCTCGGCCGCGGCGCAGATGTTGGCCATCTCCTGCACGGTCTCGAGGGGGTACTTGCCAGCTGCCGTCTCGGCGCTGAGCATCACGGCGTCGGTGCCATCGAGCACGGCGTTGGCCACGTCGCTCACTTCGGCGCGCGTGGGCACGGGGTTGGTGATCATGCTCTCCATCATCTGCGTGGCGGTGATCACGACCTTGTCCATGTCGCGCGCCATGCGGATCATGCGCTTTTGCAGCGCGGGCACGGCGGCGTTGCCCACTTCCACGGCCAGGTCGCCGCGCGCGACCATGATGCCGTCGGAAACGTGCAGGATTTCCTCCAGGCGCGGAATGGCCTCGGCGCGCTCGATCTTCGCGATCAGGCCCGGCTTGTGGCGGTACTCGGCCGCCGCCACGTTGCACAGCTGGCGCGCCATTTCCATGTCGGTGGCGTTCTTTGGAAAGCTCACGGCCACGTAGTCGGCCTGGAAGCTCATGGCGGTCTTGATGTCCTCCATGTCCTTGGCCGTGAGCGCGGGCGCCGTGAGGCCGCCGCCCTGCTTGTTGATGCCCTTGTTGTTCGACAGCTCGCCGCCGAGCTTCACCGTGGTGTGCACCGCCTCGCCGCGCACGGCATCCACCGTGAGCACGATGAGGCCGTCGTTGAGCAGCAGCACGTCGCCCGCCTTCACATCGCGCGGCAGCTCCTTGTAATCGAGGCCCACGCCACTCAGGTCGCCCGGCTCGGTGCGCGAAGCGTCGAGCACGAAGCGCTCGCCGGGCTCCAGCCAGACCTTGCCCTCGGCGAACTTGCCCACGCGGATCTTGGGACCCTGCAGGTCGGCCATGATGGCCACCTCGCGGCCCGCGCGCTGGGCCGCCTCGCGCACCATGGTGGCGCGGTCGATGTGGTCCTGCGCCTTGCCGTGGCTGAAGTTCAGGCGCACGACGTTCACCCCCGCCCGGATCATCTGCTCCAGCAGTTGCGGGTCGCTGGAGGCGGGGCCGAGGGTGGCAACGATTTTGGTGGCGCGGCGGATTTGCATGGAAGGGTCTCCTTGGGCGATGTAATTAGGTTTCAATTCTCACATGGAACCGGTTACATGCAAGAAACCAAATTGCATCCACGGGCCCTCCGCGAGGGCGCCGCTAGTCCCGCATCAGCGCTTCGATCTCGTCGGCCTTCACGGGCACACCGCGCGTGATGAGTTCGCAGCCGTCCTCGGTCACGAAGGCGTCGTCCTCAATGCGGATGCCGATGTGGTGGAACGCCTCGGGCACGCCCGCAGCGGGCCGCACGTACAGCCCCGGCTCAATGGTGAGCGCCATGCCGGGGCGCAGGATGCGGCTCGGGCGGTTGGTGATGGTCTCGCCCGAGAGCGGGTCTTTGCGCTCGCTGGTCTGGCCGACCTCGGAGGGCTCGACGTAGCTGCCGCAGTCGTGCACGTCCATGCCCAGCCAGTGGCCCGTGCGGTGCATGTAGAACTGGAAGTAGGCGCGGCTTTCAATCACGTCCTGCGCCGTACCCGCCTTGTTCCGGTCGAGCAGGCCCAGATCGAGCAGGCCCTGCGCAAGCACGGCCACGGTGGCGTCGTGCGGATCGGTGAAGCGCGCTCCGGGCCGCGTGGCGGCCACGGCCGCGTCCTGGCTCGCGAGCACGAGGTCGTAGAGCGCGCGCTGCGGCCCGGTAAAGCGGCCGTTGGCCGGGAAGGTGCGCGTGATGTCGCTCGCGTAGCCGTCGAGCTCGCAGCCCGCGTCGATCAGCACCAGCTCGCCGTCGCGCACGGGCGCGGCATCGGCGCGGTAGTGCAGCACGCAGGCGTTGGCCCCCGCGGCCACGATGGAGCCGTAGGCCGGGTACTGCGAGCCGTGGCGGCGGAATTCGTGCAGCAGCTCGGCGTCGAGGTGGTACTCGCGCACCTCCTGGCCCGCGCGCAGGCGGCGCGCCGAGCACTGCATGGCGCGCACATGGGCGCCCGCGCTGATCTGCGCGGCGCGGCGCATGATCGCCTGCTCGTGCGCATCCTTGACGAGGCGCATCTCGTCGAGCAGCGTGCACAGGTCGCTCTGCTGCGCGGGGCACAGCGCGCCGTAGCGCACGCGCGCGCGCACCTGGTTCAGCCAGCCTTCGACGCGCGCGGCCAGCCCCGGATGCGTCGCGAACGGAAACCAGACCTGGCTGCGGTTCTCGAGCAGGCGCGGCAGGCGCGCATCGAGTTCGGCGAACGAGTAGGCGGCGTTCACGCCCAGCGTTCCCGGCGCGGCCTCGGGCCCGAGGCGGTAGCCGTCCCAGATCTCGCGCTCCAGGTCCTTGGGCGCGCAGAACAGCGTGGCCTCGCCCTCGCCCGTGAGCACGAGCAGGGCCTGGGGCTCGGTGAAGCCCGTGAGGTAGTAGAAGTAGCTGTCGTGGCGGAACAGGAAAGCGCTGTCCCGGTTGCGCGGCTGCTCGGCAGCCGTGGGAACGATGGCGATGCCGCCTGCACCCAACTGGCGGGCGAGGGCCTGGCGGCGCAGGGCATAGGGCGTATTCATCGCCGTATGGTACCCCTGCCCCGCAAGGCTGGCTGCAGGCGAACAGGCCCTAGGACGCCCGGGGCATCTGCTTGGGTTCGGACTCGTGCGGGGTCAGCACGCGAAAACCGGGGCGCGGCGCCTCGCGCCGGTCCGCCACGCGCCGCTCGGTATCTGGGCGCTCCGGCAGCCGTTCGGGCTCCGCGCGCCGCGGGTCCCAGGGGTTAGAGAGTGCCTCGCGCTGCAGCCGGGCGATGCGCTCGGCATACATGCGCGCAAGCGCCTGGTGGTGTTCGGCGGCGGCTTCGTGCTCGAGCCTTGCGAACATCGCCTCGCGCAGCATCGTTTCGCTGCGCTTGGCGTAGGCCTTGGATCCATATTCGAAGAAATCAAACATGCGGCACCTCCTTGGCGGAGCCCTGCATGGGGGCCCGTAAACCATTGTGGGCGTTTTGCCGCGCGCTGTCTGCAAGCAGATGCAGCCAGGCCCCCATCTAGGCGTTGAGCGCCCGCAAGCGCTCGGGCGTGCCCACGTCGGTCCAGCGGCCCGTGTACAGCGCCGCGCCCACGCGCCCCGCATCCATGGCCTGGCGCAGCAGCGGCGCGAGCGGCTCTGCCACGCCGCCCGGGTTGCCAGCAGGAATGCCGCACCAGGGCGCAGCGAACAGCTCGGCCTTCAGCAGCGCGATGGTGCTGTAGGTGTAGCGCGGTGCCGGGTCGGAGGCCGGCAGGTTCAGCGCCAGCCCGTCGGCCGAGAGGCCGAAGTCTCCGCGCGGGTTGTGTTCGGGGTTGGGGACGAGCCACAGGTGCGCGAGCCGGTCGCTCGCGGCAAACGCGCGCGCGGCCTCGGGTGGGAAGGTGAAATCGGGCGCGAACACGTCGCCCGCCGCGAGCCAGAACACCGGCCCCAGCTGCGGCAGCGCGCGCGCGATGCCGCCGGCCGTCTCCAGCGCCCCGCCGAAGTCGCGGCCCTCATGCGAGTACGAAATCGATAGCTGCTGGCGCCCGTCCAGCAGGGGCTCGGCACCGAAATGGCTGGAAATCCGCTCCCCCAGCCACGCCGTGTTGATGCACACGCGCCGCACGCCCGCCGCGGCCAGCGCCCGCAGGTGCCACGCCAGCAGCGGGCTGCCCTGCACCTCCAGCAGCGGCTTGGGGCAGGTGTCGGTAAGCGGGCGCATGCGCTCGCCGCGGCCGGCGGCCAGCAGCATCGCGGGAAAGGCGGAAGTCGTCATGGCCCGCAGTGTAGGGGCGCCAGCCGCCGCGCTGGCCGCTTCCAGGGGCTGGCAGCCGCCTCACCGGTATCAACCCTGCGCTGCCGCCTCTCTCACCTGCGTCGGCGTGGCACCGAAGCACTGCTTGAACAGGCGGTTGAACGCCGCGAGGTCGTGGAACCCGGCCTCGTAGGCGATGGTGGCGACCAGCAGGTGCGCCTGCGCGCGGTCTTGCAGCGCGCGGTGCACGTGCTCCAGGCGGCAGTTTTGCAGGCAGGCGGTGAAGGTCGTACCGTCTTCCTCGAACAGCCGCTGCACCTGCCGCACGCTCATGTGGTGCTGATGCGCCAGCTGGGCCACGGATAGCTGCGGGTCGCGGTAGGCGCGCGCCACGTGGGCACGCAAGGCCACCAGGCGGGCGGCGCGCTCGCCGCGCTGGCGGGCAAGATCCGCCGTGTCGCCGCGTGCGCCCAGGGCCAGGGCCAGCAGGTCGGCAAGGTGCGTGGCGGCCAGGTCGGCCAGCGGCGCATCCAGCACTTCCTGGCGCTGAATGCTTGCCGCGTAGCTGAACAGCAGATCGAGCTGCGGCAAGGCGGCAAGGCGGCACGCCGGTACGTCCAGCAGAGCGCCCACCGCAGAGCGCTGCATCCAGACGGTTTGAACGATGCCGGCGGCAGGGTAGACACACTCGAACGCCTCGTCCATCGGTGCCAGCAGCGTCTCGCCCGGCGCGAACTCCGTTTGCACCAGGGGACCGCAGGTGTAGCGGTACGGCCGCGAAAAGCGCGAGATCCATACGGCATCCGCCCCCGCGCGCGCAGCCATCGCCCGGCTGCGCCGGGAAGCGTAGGGGCTGAAAACGCCACCGCCCAGGCTGACGCTGGCGCTGAGCCGGGTGCTGCTCAGATCCAGGCGGAAAGCACGCTCGTCCTCGAGCGGCTCCAGCTCCACGGCCATGCCCAGGCGCGCATAGCCATCGCGCACCTGCTCCATGCGCGTGGCGGCAGGCAGCGCATCGGTGCAAAAACGCTGGGGCATGACAGGAGCCATGGGCGCGGATGCTGCCACAAGGCGGGGGGCTTGCGCCATTCCCCCATGGGGTGCCGCCATCGGTCAACCGGCCCGCGCCACCGCGCCCACCCGCACCTGCCCCGGGGCGGCCCCGTAGCGCTGCTTGAAGAGCCGGTTGAACGCCGCGAGGTCCGAGAACCCTGCCTCATAGGCCAGGGTGGCAATCCGCAGGCCTGCGCGCGCCGGGTCGGCCAGGGCCCGGCGCACGTGGGCGAGGCGGTGGCTTTGCAGGCAAGCCGTGAAGGTGCTGCCCGTTTCCTCGAACAGGCGCTGCACCTGCCGCACGCTCATGTGGTGCTGGTGCGCCAGATGGGCCACCGAAAGCTGTGGGTCGCGGTAGCTGTGGGCCACATGCGCACGCAGGGCGGCCAAGCGGGCGGCGCGCTCGCCGCGCTGGCGGGCCTGTTGCGCCGTGTCGCCGCGCGCGCCCAGAGCCAGGGCGAGCAGGTCGGTGAGGTGGCTGGCGGCCTGGACGGCCAGGGCCGCGTCCAGCGCCCCCTGGCGCTGGATGCTGGCGGCGTAGCCGAAGAGCAGGTCGAGGTGCCCGCTGACGCCGATGCGCTGCGCCGGGCCGTCCAGCAGCGCGGGCAGGGCAGCGCGCTGCACCCACAGGGTCTGCATGGCGCCTGCCGTGGGGTGCAGGCACTCGAAGGCTGCGTCCATGGGCGCGACCAGCGTGTCGCCCGGCGCAAAAAGGGCCTGTGCCAGCGGCCCGCAGGTGTAGGCGAAGGGCTGCGAGAAGCGCGCGAGCAGCACCGCGTCGACGCCCTCGCGCGCGGCCAGGGCCGGGCTGCGCCGCGCCACGTGCGCCGTGGCGGTGCCCGCACCCAGGCCGACACTGGCGCTCAAGGGCGTGCTTTGCAGATTGACCTGGAAGGCGTGCGCGCCGCCCAGCGGTGCGATATCGACCGCCATGCGCTGGCGCGCGTAGCACTCCCGCACCTGTTCGATGCGGGTGGATGGAGAGATGGGCCGTGCGTCCATGCGGGCCAGTATCCGGGCGGCGCGGGGGCTCGCGCAGGGACGCAGATGCATTTGTCGTTTGCAGCAAAGAGCCTGTCGTTTGCGGCAAATCCGGCGTCGTTTTTTGCCAAGACGCACGGGGGGCTTTTTCAAAAAATCGTTGCATTTTTTGGAAGGAACTCACCCCATGAATCCCCCTGCATGGGCCGCCACGGCCCGGCGTTTCCTCCATACCGCCGCACTGTGCCTGGGCGTTGCCAGCACCGCGCAGGCCGCCGGCTGGCAGGACGCGGGCAGCTTCACCGGCGCGCGCTCGCGCCACACGACCACGCAACTGGGCGACGGGCGCGTGCTCGTTGCGGGCGGTAACGACGGCGCAACGCCCGTCGCCACCACCCAGTTCTACGACCCGGCCACGGGCCGCTGGACGGGCGGCCCCGCGCTGCCCGGCCCGCGCTCCGACCACACGGCCACACCGCTGCCCGATGGCACGCTGCTGATCGCAGGCGGCACCAACGGCAGCGCCTCGGTCAACGCCACCGCCACGTTCGATCCGCAAACCAATACCTTCACCGACGCGGGCGCCATGTCCGTGCGCCGCCGCCAGCACACCGCCACGCTGCTGGCCGACGGGCGCGTGCTGATC
>JASLFM010000235.1 GCA_030150585.1 Acidovorax sp. | reverse complement strand
CTGCCCGGCTTGCCCTGCGCCTGGGCGCCCAGGCCCGCGCACAGCAGCCCGGCCAGCGCCACGGCCCGCCATTCACGAGAGCTGAACATTGACCACCTCCCCGCTGGCTTGCACCGCCCAGGACTGGATGGCGTTGTTGTGGTAAATGGAGCGCGTACCGCGTGCGGCGCGCAGTTGCTGGTAGTTGGGCTGCACATAGCCGGTGTCGTCCATTGCACGGCTCTGGATGATGGCGGGCTGGCCATCCCACACCCAGTCGATGTTGAAGCGCGTGAGGCACTTGGAGAGCACGGGCGATTCGAGCCGCGCCGTGCGCCAGTTGCGCCCGCCGTCCACGCTCACGTCCACGCGCTTGACCTTGCCCCGGCCGGACCAGGCCAGGCCCGTGATGTTGTAGAAGCCCTTGTCGAGCAGCATCTGCCCGCCAGAGGGCGTGGTCACGACGCTCTTGCACTCCTGGATGCTGGAGTACTGGCGGTGCAGGCCATTGGGCATCAGGTCCACATAGTGCACGGCCTCGTCCTTGGCCGCCCAGGGCTGGTCGCCCACCTCGATGCGGCGCAGGTACTTCACCCAGCTCACGCCCTGCACGCCGGGCACCACGAGGCGCAGCGGGTAGCCCTGCTCGGGCCGCAGCATCTCGCCGTTCTGGCCGTAGGCCACAATCACCTCGCCCGACTCGATGAGCTCCATGGGAATGGTGCGCGTCATCGAGGAGCCGTCGGCGCCCTCGGCCAGCACGAAGCGGCCCTTCTTGAGGTCGGCGCCCGCCATTTCGAGCAGCGTGATCAGCGGCACGCCCGTGAACTCGCTGCACGACAGCATGCCGTGCGTGTACTGCACCGTGGGCACGGCCACGTTGCCCCATTCCATGCCCGTGTTGGCGCCGCACTCGATGAAGTGGAAGCGCGACACCGAGGGCAGGCGCATGATTTCGTCCATGGTGAAGACCTTGGCGGCCTTGACCATGCCGTTGACCATGAGCCGGTGCTGGGACGGGTCGATGTCCCACCAGCCCTGGTGGTGGCGCTCGAAGTGCAGGCCGCTGGGCGTGACGATGCCGAACAGCGACTGCAGCGGCGCGAACGACACCGAGGCCTGGCGCGTTTGCGTAAGCCCCGGGCTCTGGCGGCGCTGCACGTTGGATTCGTATTTCGAGGGCTTGCCATAGCCATCGGTGGCCACAGGCTGGCCCAGGCCCGTGCTGTGCGCGGGCAGCGTCAGGATGGCCGGGTCGCCATCGCCCACGGCGGCAGCGCCCTGGGCCACAGCCGCGCTGGCGGCCACGCCCGAGGCCGCCGCGGCGAACGCGTTGCGGATGAAATCGCGCCGGCCGGCGCGCGCCTCGGCGAAGACGGTGCCCACGCCCTCGCCCTGCACGTAGTTTTCGGGCGCCTTACGCACCCGGCCCGATACCCAAGTTTGCAGGTTCACAACCGCTCCCGGAGCTTGAAGAATGGAATGGCGTCAGCGTGCGCCCGCCAGGATCCAGGCCGCCAGGGTCTGGGCATCGCCCTCGCTCAGCGCGGCCTGGGCCGGCATGGGCACCGGGCCCCACTTGCCCGAGCCGCCCGTCTTGATGCTGCGCATCAGGGTGGCCTCGGCGTCCTTCTGGCCGGCGTACTTTTTGGCTACGTCCTGGAAGGCCGGGCCCACCAGCTTCTTGTCCACAGCATGGCAGGCCAGGCAGGCCTTCTGCTGGGCCAGCGCCTGGTTGGCCGAGGCGGCGAAGGGGCTCAGGGCGGCGGCCAGCCCAAGAGCGGCGGCCAGTTTCATCGAGGGGGTCACGGGGTTTTTCTCCTTGGATCCGCTCTGCGGTGGTCCATTAAATAAGCATATGTTTATGTATTGATTTTAGAGGCGAAGACGGCACACGGCACGCCCGATCGGATCGGTAAAAACCCCTAGAACCTGCTCAAGCCCGCACGGCCGCACGGGCCTGGGCCATACGCTGGTCGAGGTAGGCACCGTAGAAGTCGGAGATATAGGTCCCGCTGAGCCGCTCGGCCACCTCGCGGCCGCCGCGCCCGAAGAACATCACCGTGGGCGCCACGCTCACGCCCAGGGCCTTGACCAGCGCGCCCTGCGTGGTCGCGCGCCCTTCCCAGTCGCGCACGGGGCGCGGGTCCTTGAAGTCGATCTGCACCACGGCCATGCCCTCGCGCCAGGCCGGCAGCAGGTAGTGTTCGCGCACGATGCGACAGAACGGGCAGCCCACGAGGCTGGCCATCACCACCAGGGGTTCGCGCCGCGCCAGCGCAGCCGCCAGCGCGTCGGCCATCGAGGCCGGTGCCGGCAGCTCGCCATCGGCCGCGAAGGCCACGGCCGGCACACCGGGCAGCGCGCACGCCAGCCCCGCCCCCAGCAGCCATTCGCGCCGGCACCATGTTCGCGACGCCCTGTTCATGGGACTTCCTGCTCCATCAGCAGGTAGGTGTTGTAGGCGTTCATGCGGTTGGCGGGGCCGAACAGCGGCAGGTGCTCGAAGGCCGACCAGTCCGTGGCCTTGTAGGCCTCGTCGAACGGCGTCATGTCGCGCGCGGCATCCCCCATGGCCTTGCGCAGGTAGGCCAGGTAGTCGCGCGTGAGCTTCATGTCCTTGTCCGCCTCGGTGGATGCCGGGCCGTGGCCGGGCACGACCACCGTGGCGCCGAAGGCCAGCAGCTTGTCGAGCGAGGCAATCCAGTTGCGGCTGTCGGCCTGGCCGACGAAGGGGATGCGCCCCCGGAACACCAGGTCACCCGCGTACAGCACCTTCGTCTCGGGCACGAACACCGCCAGGTCCTCGGGTGTGTGAGCGGGCCCCACGGGCTGCACGACGAAGCGGGTGCCGCCCACCTCGAACTCGCGCCGCCCGTCGATCCACTCGGTGGCGGCCACCAGCCGGGTCTGCGCATCAATCCACGGCGCCAGTTGCTCGCGCGAGGCTTGCAGGCGCAGCTGCGCGGTATCGGAAACCAGGTACTCGCGCCCCGCCTGGTGCGCGATGATCTTCGCGCCCGCATCGGCAAACGCCTGCAGGCCGTAGACATGGTCGGCGTGGTAGTGCGTCAGCACCACGTGCGTGACCTTCTGCGGGGTGATGCGGGCGATCTCGGCCAACAAACGCCGCGCCAGCGCGGGCGAGCCCAGGGCGTCGATCACCACCACGCCCGCCGGCGTGACCACGAAGCCGGCATTGGAGATGAAGTTCTGGTTGGCCGGCGAACCCAGTACCGACAGGCCTTCCACGTACCAGCAGCGGGGCGCCACCTCGCGCGGCACCATGGCCAGCGGGGCGGCGGGCGCACCATCGGCGGCCTCCGCGTAGCGCGCCCAGGACAGGCCTAGCCCGCCCATGCCCGCCGCCAGCAAGGAGCAACCGCAGCGCCTAAAAAGTTGACGCCGATCAATCATGGACCGCATGATGCGCCCTACCATTTATCAGTTATTGCTTATTTAATTATTGAACATGGCGATCGAACTGGCAAGCATGGTGGAACGCCACGGCACCAGCGCCGCACTGGCCGTGGGCGGCGCGGCAATCGGCGTGCTGTTCGGCTTCTTCGCGCAGCGCTCGCGCTTTTGCCTGCGCGCGGCGGTGATCGAGTTCTGGCATGGCCAATTCGGCGAGAAGCTCTCGGTCTGGCTGCTGGCATTTTCCACTGCGCTGGTCATGGTGCAGGCGCTGATTCTGGCCGGAGGCCTGGACGTGGGC
>JASLFM010000202.1 GCA_030150585.1 Acidovorax sp. | reverse complement strand
GCGCTGCAGATCGATCTGCGGCAGGGCCTTGCGTGGGGCGGTCATGGGGGCGGCGTGCCGGGCGGTGTGAGCGTGATGGCGTGCGCGGCATCGCGCAGGGCCTGCACGATGTCGGCCTCCTGCGCCTCGAGCCGTTCCACGCAAGGCCCTGCCGCAGATCGATCTGCAGCGCTGCACCGGCTGCGGCTGGTGCGTGGGCGTATGCCCGCCGCATGTGCTGTCGCTGCAGGTGCAGGGTTCCGGGCGCTGGGGCCCCAAGTGCTCCACACTCCACGATGCGCCTCGTTGCACCGGGTGCGCGCTGTGTGCGGTGCGCTGTCCGTTCGACGCGGTGGCGATGGTGCGCCTGCCCGCGTCGGACTAGGCGTCCGCGAACCCACGGTGCGTTCGGAGAATTTGGAATGGACAAGAAAAGTCCAGTCGCTATAGTTAGCCCGCCGTCAGGCTCGTAGCCTGGTCTTTGCAAGCAATTGGCAGGTCATGGCAGGTGGGGCGCAAAGGGCACATCGGACTTTGCACTCCAGCCCACGCCCACAACTTGGCGGCTTCGTTGGAACGTGCCGCGTCTTGCACCACACTTGCTGACGTCCTCGCCAGCAAGGGCAGCACGGATCGAGGCATTGGTGTTTTCCCATCTTTTGTCATACCGCTCTGCCATGCACCTACGCAGTCCCTCCTGTGATTTCCCTTCCATAGCCCGGCGGACGAAGAGTCTGCTGGGTGCGACGGCTCTTTTTTCTGCCGCTGTGCTCAGCGGTTGTGGCGGTGGCTCTTCGGGCTCCGACACCACGCCCCCTGCGTCCTCCGGTGGCTATACAACGCTGCTGCGCATTGCAGCGGAAGCCCCCGGCAGCAATTGCGCTGCTGGCGGGGTACGGATTCAATCGGGGCTGGATATCGATGCCAATGGTGTTCTGGCCGATTCCGAGGTTTCGTCCACCCAGTACGTATGCAATGGGGCCGGCGGCGCAGGCACGGGCGGCACGAACGGGTTGTCCACCCTGGTGCGTTTGCGCCCAGAACCCGCAGGTGCGCAGTGCGCGCAAGGGGGGTCGGCAGTGCTCGCGGGACTGGACGCCAACCGCAACGGGGTCCTGGAAGACAGCGAAGTCACCAGCACCAGCTACGTCTGCAACGGAGCGGCAGGCGCGCCGGGAGGGTCGGGGCCTGCCGGTAGCGCGGGTCATGACAGCCTGCTGTCGCTGACACCCGAGGCGCCGGGAGCCAACTGCGCTTACGGCGGCCAGCGGGTGCAGTCGGGCCTGGACCGGGACAACAATGGGGTGCTCAGCGCCGCAGAAGTCACGTCAACCTCCTACCTGTGCAGCGCAGCACCCGCAGACACCCAGTGGATCAACGTGACGGGTGCTTCGGTACAGGCCGTGCCCAACACCGGCTATCTTGCCAACTCCAGCGCTCGGGTGGTCATCACGCTGCCCGCCTCGCCCAACATGGGGGACTGGATCAAGGTCACCGGCGTTGGCTCCGGCGGTTGGACCATTGCGCAAAATGCGGGCCAGCGCATTGCCACACGGGGCCTGGCGGGAGGCATGAACATCACGTGGACCCCGCTGGGCTTGACGGGTGACTGGACCGCGGCAGCCATGTCCGCCGACGGCACCAGGCAAGTCGCCGCCAACTCATCAGGTACGCTCTACACGACCATCAACTCAGGCGCGAGCTGGACACAGCGCCTCACGGGCCAGCAGTGGAGCGGCGTGGCAACGTCATCCGACGGCACGAAGATCGTGGCTGTCGCCAACGGCGGCGCCATCTTCCGATCGACGGACGGGGGCGCCAGTTGGTCCAACGATGGCAGTTCAAGGGCATGGAGTGCCGTAGCCAGCTCTGCCGATGGTTCGCGCCTCGTTGCCGTGGCTTACCTGGGTGCCATCTGGACCTCTGCGGACGGGGGAGTCAGCTGGACATCGCGTGAAAGCAACCGCGCATGGCGCGCGGTGAGCTCTTCCTCTGATGGGCGCGTGTTGGTCGCCGCGACCAATGGCGCGCAGTTGTATGTGTCCACGGACTACGGCGTGACGTGGACTGCCAGGGCCTCGAGCCAGTTCTGGTGGAGTGTGGCCTCATCTGCAGATGGTCAACGGCTGTATGCAAGCGTCGATACCGGGAGCATCTGGGTCTCGAACGACTACGGCACGACCTGGGAATCGGTGGGGGCAAACCGTTCCTGGCGCGGGATTGCCACCTCGTCGGACGGCCGCTTAGTCGTGGCCGCCACCGACGGAGGGACCCTGTATGAATCCTCGGACAGTGGCGGGACCTGGAGGTCAACCGCCGATGCAGGAGCCTGGACAGCGGTTGCGAGCAGCAGCGACGGCATGACCCTGTTGGCGGCCAAGTCGGGCGCCTCGGTCTATGGCGGCTCGCGCAGGTCGTCGACCACACCGGGGGTGGCGGGCTCTTTGTCCGGCGGACAAGAAGACGCCTTGCAACTGCAATACGTGGGTGCGGGGGTATTCATGCCGATCAGCTACGTTCTGGCAAGCCAGCAATTCAGCGTGCAATAAGCCTCCGGCGCACGGGACAACCCGCAACCCTGGATGCGGCTGCACGCAGGGGCCGGGCCGCTGCGGGTCATGCAGGCAACACGGCCCTGCCCCACAAACAGGGCCGCAAGGGAAGGCCTGGGCGGGCGCGCTTGACGCCCCCGCCACCCGCTGCGCTACACTGTGTGCTCCATGTCGTACACCTCCATCCCCGCCACCGCACGCGCCGCTGCTTTCCAGGGCATGGGCATGATGCTGTCCGCACTCACGCGGGCAAAACGGGCAATGGGTGCACGAATGATTACCACCATTACCACCGCGGCCACCTGAGCACGCGCAGGTGGCCGTTTCGGCAGCCACCTGGTGATCGCTCTCTTCTCCCCCAAGACGAATGCACGAAACCCAGCTCTGGCAGCTGGGTTTTTTGTTTGTTCGTTAGCCGGAGAAGTCCATGTACCGCGATCCCGTCCAGTCCCTCGAAGCCCCGTTGTTGCCGTCGTCTGCCACGGCCATGCGCCCCCTGCGCGTGGGCATGATCGGCATTGGCACCGTGGGCGCAGGCACCTTCCGCGTGCTGGCGCGCAACCAGGCGCTGATTGCAGGCCGCGCGGGGCGTGGTATCAAGATAGTGCTGGTCTGCGCCCGCAACCTGGCCCGCGCCATGCGTGTGGTGGGCGAGGATGTGGCCCTGACCCATGACCCGATGCAAGTGGCCACCCACCCCGATGTGGACGTGCTGGTCGAGGCCGCTGGCGGCACCGGCCCCGCGCGCGACTGGGTGCTGGCCGCCATCCGCGCAGGCAAGCATGTGGTCACCGCCAACAAGGCGCTGCTGGCCGAGCACGGCAACGAGATCTTTGCCGCCGCGCGCCAGCACGGCGTGGCCGTGGCCTACGAAGGCGCTGTGGCCGTGAGCATCCCCATCGTGAAGGCGCTGCGCGAGGGCCTCACGGCCAACCGCATCGAGTGGGTGGCCGGCATCATCAACGGCACCACCAATTTCATCCTGAGCAAAATGCGCGATGAGGGCGTGGGCTTCGCCGAAGCGCTGGCACAGGCCCAGGCGCTGGGCTATGCCGAAGCCGACCCGACCTTTGACATCGAAGGCATCGACGCGGCCCACAAGATCACGCTGCTGGCGGCCAACGCGTTTGGCATGCCGGTGCGCTTTGCCGATGCCCAGGTCGAGGGCATCACCGCGCTGCAGGGCCTGGACGTGGCCTGTGCCGAGCAGCTGGGCTATCGCATCAAGCTGCTGGGCGTGGCCAAGCGGCGCAAGGATGGTAATGCCGAAGGGGTGGAGCTGCGCGTGCAGCCCGCGCTGGTGCCGGCCACGCACCTGCTGGCCCATGTGAACGGGTCCATGAACGGCGTCATGGTCAAGGGCGATGCTTCGGGCGTGACGATGTACTACGGAGCGGGTGCAGGATCGGAGCAGACGGCATCGGCCGTGATTGCCGACCTGGTGGACGTGGCACGGCTTGACGGCACCCGCGCCGCGCAGCGCGTGCCGCACCTTGGATTTCACCCCCACGGCCTGGACGAGCAACTGGCCGTTCTGCCCCGCGCGGCCGTGCACACGCGCCACTATCTGCGCGCGCCGGTGCACTGCGCGCAGCACATCGAAGCCGTGGGTGCCTGGCTGGCAGCGCAGCAGGTGCCCGTGCTGCAGGTGGCGCTGGCGAGCGACAAGGCGCTGCCTCCCGGCAGCAGCCCACAGGTGCTGGTGCTGACGGACGCGGTGGTGCAAAGCACCGTGGACCTGGCCGTGCATGCGCTGGCAGCACACCCGGCGGTCGCCGGTCCTGTGGTGGCGCTGCGGGTCGAAACGTTGGCGTGATCAGAACGCGGCGGGCCGCCACTTGAGCAGGCGCTTTTCCAGCGTGCTCAGCAGAAAGTCCGCCGCGAGCGCCACCACGGCCAGCACGATCATGGCTGCGAACACGCCGCTGGCGTTGAATGCGCCCTGGGCCGTGGCAATCAGCAGGCCAATGCCCTCCTTGGCGCCGAGAAACTCGCCCACCACCGCGCCCACGAGCGCGAAGCCGAAGCTCACGTGCAGGCTGGCCAGGATCCACGACATGGCCGAGGGGATGACCACCGCCGTGGTGAGCTGGCGCGGCGAGGCGCCGAGGATCTGCGCGTTGGCGATCATGTACTTGTCGGCCTCGCGCACGCCTTGGAAGGCGTTGCCGAACACGACGAAGAACACCATCACCACGGCCAGCGCCACCTTGGAAGCCATGCCCAG
>JASLFM010000100.1 GCA_030150585.1 Acidovorax sp. | reverse complement strand
CGCCCCGGCCGAAGGTGGCGTCCACCCAGGTACCGGCGGGCTGCGGCCCGGCGCGGCCGAGCAGCGCATCGACCGCCTCGTCGAGCAGGACCGAGGTATGGGCAAGGGGTTGGTTCATGGGGCCTCTCTCAGAAGGAGAAGTCCTTGAAGACGTCGGGCATTTCGCCCTGCATGGCCGCCGCCTCCTGGGCGTCGTAAGTGGCCTTGTCCCAAAGTTCGAAGTGGTTGCCCATGCCCAGCAGCATGGCGTCCTTGGAAATGCCGGCAGCCTCGCGCAGTTCGGGCGAGACGAGCACGCGGCCCGTGGCGTCCATCTCCACGTCCATGGCGTTGCCGAGGAAGATGCGCTTCCACCACTGGGCCGACATGGGCAGTTCGGCGATGCGCGCGCGGAACTTCTCCCACTCCGGGCGCGGAAACACCATGAGGCAGCCGTGCGGGTGCTTGGTGATCGTGAGCTGGCCCGCGGCCGTCGCGTTCAGGACGTCACGATGCCGGGTCGGCACGGACAGCCGCCCCTTCGCATCCAGACTCAGCGATGACGCCCCTTGAAACACGGATTTCGATCCCAGCTTGTTGCACCCCGGGAGGCCTCTTCGCAGAGGCATTGAGGGCACTTTTCACCACTAAATTGCACTTTTTTGCACTGTAGCAGGAAAAGCACACCATACCCAAGGGGTGGCAACAAACTTTTGCAATGAAATCAAGGACTTAGAAGCGAATTTGCAGGCCGGGAACGTGTAAAAACCTTTTCCCAGCAGGCACTTAGCACCTTCAATGCAAGTGCTTTGTGAAGGCTTGACGCCAGTCAGAGAATGTAGCGGGACAGGTCCTCGTTCTGGCTCAGCGCGCCCAGGCGCGCGTCGACGTAGACGGCGTCCACCACCACGGTCTGGCCGCTGAGCTTGGCCGCGTCAAAGCTCACCTCGTCGAGCAGGCGCTCCATCACCGTGGAAAGGCGGCGTGCGCCAATGTTCTCGGTGCGTTCATTGACCTCGTGGGCGATATGCGCCAGGCGGGTGATGCCCTCGGGCGTGAAATCGAGCGCCACGCCCTCCGTGGCCAGCAGCGCCTGGTACTGTTTCACGAGCGAGGCGTGGGTCTGCGTGAGGATGGCCTCGAAGTCCTGCACCGAGAGCGAGCCCAGCTCCACGCGGATCGGGAAGCGCCCCTGCAGTTCGGGAATCAGGTCGCTGGGCTTGGAGAGGTGGAACGCCCCCGAGGCGATGAAGAGGATGTGGTCGGTCTTGACCATGCCGTACTTGGTGGACACAGTGGTGCCCTCCACCAGCGGCAGCAGGTCGCGCTGCACACCCTGGCGCGACACGTCGGCGCCGCTGGCCTCCTGGCGCGCAGCCACTTTGTCGATTTCGTCGATGAAGACGATGCCGTTCTGCTCCATGTTCTGCAGCGCGCGGGTCTTGATCTCTTCCTCGTTGACCAGCTTGGCGGCGGCCTCGTCGGTGAGCAGCTTCATGGCCTCGGAGATCTTGAGCTTGCGCGTCTTGCGCTTTTCCTGGCCCAGCTGGCTGAACATGCCGCGCAGTTGCTCGGCCATTTCCTCCATGCCCTGCGGGCCCATGATTTCGAGCTGCGGGCGCGCCTCGGCCACGTCGATCTCAATCTCCTTGTCGTCGAGCTGGCCCTCGCGCAGCTTCTTGCGGAACACCTGCCGCGTGGCACTGTCGGCCGCAGCCTCGCCCACCAGCACGTCGAGGATGCGCTCCTCGGCGGCATCTTCGGCGCGGGTGCGAACCTTCTTCATCTCGGACTCGCGCGTCTGCTTGACCGCCATCTCGGCGAGGTCACGGATGATGGAATCCACGTCCTTGCCCACGTAGCCGACCTCGGTGAACTTGGTGGCCTCGACCTTGATGAACGGCGCGTCGGCCAGCCGCGCGAGGCGCCGCGCGATTTCGGTCTTGCCCACGCCCGTGGGGCCAATCATGAGGATGTTCTTGGGTGTGATTTCCTGGCGCAGGCCGGCATCCACCTGCTGGCGGCGCCAGCGGTTGCGCAGCGCGATCGCCACAGCGCGCTTGGCGCCGGCCTGGCCGACGATGTGGTTGTCGAGCTCGGAAACGATTTCCTGGGGGGTCATGGAGGACATATTCAAGCCAGATCAAGCCCCAGCGCCCGTCAAGCAAGCGCTGAAAGCTATCAAATTCAGAGTGTTTCGATGGTGTGGTGCATGTTGGTGTAAATGCACAGCTCGCCCGCGATTTCGAGCGACTTCTTGACGACCTCTTCGGCCGAGAGCGCGGTGTTGTTCAGCAGCGCCTTGGCGGCAGAGTGCGCATAGGCACCACCCGAGCCGATGGCGACGATGCCCTGCTCGGGCTCCAGTACATCGCCATTGCCCGTGATGATGAGCGAGGCGCTTGCGTCCGCCACGGCCAGCATGGCCTCGAGGCGGCGCAGCACGCGGTCGGTGCGCCAGTCCTTGGTGAGCTCGATGGCCGCGCGCGTCAAATGGCCCTGGTGCTTTTCGAGCTTGGCCTCGAAACGCTCAAACAGCGTGAATGCATCGGCCGTGGCCCCGGCAAAGCCCGCGAGCACCTTGCCGTGGTAGAGCTTGCGCACCTTGCGCGCCGTGCCCTTGACGACGATATTGCCTAATGTGACCTGGCCATCACCACCGATGGCGACCTGTACGCCTTCGGGGGTCTGGCGGCGCACGCTCAAGATGGTGGTGCCGTGATACTGTTCCATAGCGCCAACAGATGGGGGCGCCGCGCCGCTTTGCAAGTCAATTCTTGCGGGGAACGACCCAGGCGTGCTCGTTGATGCCGATCACGTTGAACAGAATAGCCACGAGGCGGTGCAGGTTCACGAACTGCACCGCATGCCCCTGGGCCTGCTGCGTGGCCGCCCAGTTGAGCACCGAGCCCGCAGCCGCGAAATCCACGCGGATGAGGCGCTCGCAACCCACGATGAGCGGCGCGCCGGGCTTCACCATCTCGGCCAGCGGCGCGAGCAACGGCCCGGCGTCGCCATCGATGTGGCCCGAGAGTGTGGGGCGCGGCGCTTCGGGCTCGAACTGCGAAGGCTCGCCGAAGCCAGACGCCATGATCTCGCTGTCGGGCACACCTGCTGCGCCCGCAGCCGCAGCCGTGCCCGATACCGTCCCGTCGTCGGCTGTGTAGCCGCAGCGCGGCACCGCCCAGGAAGGGGGAGAGACCTCGTAGGTCACGCAGTAGTCGAGTGCGACGAGCTCGAACTCATCGGCGCGGCCCATGAGCCGCAGCGCTGCCATGCGCAGGCGCCACCACTCGGGATTGCTCGCGCGGTCTCCCGACCGGGTTTTGCTTTCCAGCAGTGAATGCAGGGCTTCCACACCCGTGAACGCAATCTGCACGTCCTGGTCCGCCCACTGGTTGAACAGGTTGGCCAGCGCGGGCAGCGCCGCCTCATCGATGGCCATGAGGCGCGACCATGCAAACACCCAAGGCGAGGCCGCGCGCGCCAGTGCGGCCTGCAGCGCCGCCACGGTCTGACCAGTGACCGAGCCCGGAGCGCTCCAATTGAACTGGCGCGCCGCAGCCGGCGGGGCCGCGGGTGCGGGGGCTGCGCCGGACGCTGCGGGAGCGGCCTCGCCCAGTTGCTCGGGAATGGAGAACCACAGCGGAGCCGAGCGGCTGAAACGTGCGGCGAAATCGATGGACAGGGCCTCGAACCGCTCGTGCTGCCCCGTGGCCCGGTACAGGTCGAACAGGGTCATCCAGATCTCGAACTGCTGTTGCGGGTCGTCCTGCGCGTGCTGGGCCAGCACGTCAAGCAAGCCGGCCTCGGCTCCCGCGTGATCGCCGCTCGCAAACCGGATGGCGGCTTCCTCCAGGTCGGGCTCGTGCACGAATACCTCCGGTTCTTCTGCGGGCGCGGACGGCTCGGCCTGCAGCCCGGCAGCGGGTGGCAGATCCAAGGGCACCGCCCGCGAATGGGGCGCGGACAGGCCGCCGCTGGGCAGCAGGCTGTCATCGGTGAACAAGGGCTCGACGGGTGCGGGGGGGGCGACGGGAGCCGCCGCCAATCCGCCCGGCAGGGTCAGGGGGGCCGTGGGAGCAAAGGCAGCGCTCGCAGCCCCCGGCGCATCGGCGCCCGCGGACGGCAAGGATTCGGTGGCTGGCTGCTTGCTCTTCCACCATTGCTGGGACATCTGCGCCTCGATCTCGTCGATCTTCTTGAGCGTGACGGCCCGGTCGTCGGGCGAGGTCATGCTGCTCTGGAAGAACGAGGGACGGGCCGTGGGGTCCTCGGTGCGCTGGCCCGTAAGGGCCTCGCGCTGGCGCAGCTTGCGCAGCTGGTCGAACTCGCGGCGGCGCACGAAATCGTTGCGCCGCTTGCGCTCGATCATCTCCTTGAGCATCTGCTTGCTGTACTGGCTCTCCCGATCGGCGTCGATCGAGTCCAGCTCGGACCAGTTGACAGTGGGGTTGCGCACGAACCGCACCATCTTGGACAGCAGGCCGCCGGAACTACTCTCTTCCTTGCTCATGGGGATGGTTGACTGCGCCGCAGACCCCTGGGCCCTGCGGCTTCGCCGGCTCCAGGTTCAATCGCCGAACATCTTCTGCTTGAGCTCGCGGCGCTGCTGCGCCTCGAGCGACAACGTGGCCGTGGGGCGTGCGAGCAGGCGGCCCACACCGATGGGCTCGCCCGTCTCGTCGCAGTAGCCGTAGTCGCCTGCGTCGATGCGCGCGATGGACTGCTCGATCTTCTTGAGCAGCTTGCGTTCGCGGTCGCGCGTACGCAGTTCGAGCGCATGCTCCTCCTCGATGGTCGCGCGGTCGGCCGGATCGGGCACGACCACGGTGTCCTCGCGCAGGTGCTCTGTGGTTTCACCGGCGTTGTTGTGCATGTCCTGCTTGAGCTGGAGGAGCTTGTGGCGGAAGAAAGCCAGTTGCTTCTCGTTCATGTACTCGCTCTCGGGCATGGCGAGCACTTCCTCGTCGGTCAGCTCTTCAGCGGACTTGGTCTTCCAATTGTTCGCCAGCTTGGGGTCTCGTTTGGCAGCGGCGGGCTGCGCTTGCAGGGTCGTAGGCATGGTCTTTGTGTCACTGGCTGGGGCAGCGGTAGGCGCTGCCTTTGCAGAGGATGGTACGGTCAATTGGGCCAAACGGGAAGAAGGCCGCGCACTGCGCACGGGTTCCCCTGCAGCAGGGGGCGCAAGATCCTTGCCGGCGGCCTTGCGGGGCGCTGCCGGCGGGGTCATGGCCTTGGCGGCGGGCCGGACCTTCGCCGAGGCCTTCGGGGCAGCCGCCGCAGGGGCTTTGGCAGCCACCTTGGGTTTGCTGGATTCGGCTTTCACTTCCTGTCTCCTCGCAATACGGGGCGACCCTGGACCGCTGTGCGGCCGGGGGACGTGTGGCAAGCCTTCCGGGTTTTACCGGGGCGCGATTGTAGCCACCTGTACGCCCCCCGGTGACAAAGTGGCAGATATCCCACACATCGTCATGCGAGGCACTGGTCCAGCCCCTGGCGGAAGATGTCCTGCGGCAGCTCGATGCCAATGAACACCATGCGGCTCTGGCGCGGCTCGCCCTCGGCCCACTGCGGGCCCAGGTCGCTGCCCATGAGTTGGTGCACGCCCTGGAAGATCACCTTGCGCTCGGTGCCCTGCATGTTCAGCACGCCCTTGTAGCGCAGCATGCGCGGGCCATAAATGTTGACAATGGCGCCGAGGAAGTCCTCGAGCTTGGCGGGATCGAACGGACGCTCGGAGCGGTAGACGAAGCTCTTCACATCGTCGTCGTGGTGATGGTGGTGCCCGTGCGCATGGTCATGCTGGTGCGAGGGGTGGCTGCAATGCTCCCCGTGCTCGTGGTCATGATCGTGGTGATGGTGGTGGTCGTGCTCGTCTTCCTTGAGGAAGTCGGGGTCGATGTCGAGCTTGGCATTGAGGTTGAAGCC
>JASLFM010000083.1 GCA_030150585.1 Acidovorax sp. | reverse complement strand
GGCAGCAGCCGCATGAGTTCGCCGCGCTCGAAATGCGGCAGCGCCTGGAAGGTGGTGATCTGGCCGATCCCCAGGCCCGCGAGCACAGCGGCCACGTAGGCGTTGCTCTCGTTCACGCTCACCTGGTAGGGGCCGGGAATCTCGATCACCTCGCCGTCGCGGTGGAATTCGAGCGGGTAGCGCCGGCCCGTGAGCGGCGAGAAATAGGTCACGCTCTGGTGCGCGCGCTCGATGTCGAGCGGGTGTTCGGGCGTGCCGTGGCGGCGCAGGTACCCGGGCGAGGCCACGGTGATGAATTCCAGGTTGCCGATGCGCCGCGCCACGAGCGACTGGTCGGAAAGCTCGCCGCCGCGGATCACGCAGTCCACGTTGTCGCTCACGAGGTCCACCACGCGGTCGCTGACGCCCAGGTCCACCTGGATGTCGGGGTAGCGCGCGTGGAACTCGGCCAGGCGCGGGATGATGAGCATGCGCGCCACCGAGGTGCCGACGTCCACGCGCAGGCGCCCGCGCGGGTTGGCGCGCGCGTTGGTCATGCTGGCTTCCATGTCGTCGAAGTCGGCAAGCAGGCGCACCACGCGGTCGTAGTAAGCCGCGCCGTCGGCCGTGACGGTCACGCGCCGCGTCGTGCGGTTGAGCAGCTTCACGCGCAGCCGCGCTTCCAGCGCCTGCACATGCTTGGT
This sequence comes from Acidovorax sp., assembly GCA_030150585.1. Lineage (GTDB taxonomy): Bacteria > Pseudomonadota > Gammaproteobacteria > Burkholderiales > Burkholderiaceae_C > JASLFM01. Next base: position 2,653 of record JASLFM010000083.1, on the reverse strand, counting down.
GATGGTGCCCTTGGGCAACTGCAGCGAATCGGCGGCGCGCGTGAATGTGCCGGCTTCCACCACCCGCGCGAACACGCGCATGGCCTGTATCTGGTCCATGGCCTCTCCTTACTTGGCGGCCCTCTTGGGGCCGGGCGAATTCTCACACGCCGAATCCATGTGGATTGTTCGGTGTTCGGAAACAGTGCGGTGGCATTTGCCTGGTTTATCGTCCCAGGCCGCATCGCTACATTTCCGATCACCGGGCCCTGCCTTTGGCGTGACCGGCCACCACCATGAAACGCACCTTACCGAATCCATCGCCAGAAACGCCTTCGATCCATACCGACGCCACCATTGAGGTGGCCAAGGGCCGGAGCGTGGCCGTGCGCGTGTACGGCCAGCGCAAGGAAGGCGCGGCAATGCCGCTCGTGGTGCATTTCCATGGAGGGGCTTTTGTCTCGGGCGACCTCGACACTGGCTGCACTGTGGCAGACCTGCTGCAGGCCGCAGGCGCGCGCGTGGTGTCGGTGGCGTACCCGCTGCATCCGTTCCCCCAGCCCCAGGACACGGGCTATGCCGTGCTCGAATGGGCCTGGCGCCAGCGCACCAAGCTCGCTGGCAGCGGCGCTCCCGTTTACCTCGCCGGCGAGGAGGCCGGCGGCAACCTTGCGGCGGGCGTGTGCATGATGGCACGCGACCGTTCGCAGCCGCCGATGGCGGGGCTGATCCTGTTGTCTCCATTGCTCGATCCTTGCGTGGCCACCGCGTCGCAGCGCGAGGCCAAGGGCACGGAGACGGCATGCAAATGGGCCGAGGGGTGGATGAAGTTCCTGGGTTGCGCGCGCGATGCCGAGCACCCCTACGCCGTGCCCGCAGGGGCCCAGCGCCTCGCGGGCCTGCCGCCCACGCTGGTGCTCATGGGCGACGACGACCCGCTGCGCGACGAGGCCCAGGCTTTTGCGGACCGGCTCGAAGCGGCGGGTCTCGATGTCACGCGCCATGTGTTTTCTGCCCAGCCCGGGCAGTGGCCCCATGCCCTGCTGCAGCCCGGCAGGCAGCGCTGCCCTTGCGCCCCGCAGGTGCAGGAGCAGTTCAAGCGGTTCTTCGAGGCAACGCGATGTCGGGTGCCCGAATGACCTTGTTTCCAGAAGGCTGAAATCCTGAGGGAATTGACCTCAAGTCAACTTGAGGTTTGATACTGCGGCTCCTTCGCGGCGGGCCGCGTTGTTCCCTGCTTTTGTGTTTGCTTTTTTCCGGCTTGCGATGCCGGCGGGCGGAGCTTTGCCCGCTCCGCACCGGACCTGTTTTGTATGAACTTGGAGGACTCACCATGAACCCGAATGCTCTTTCGCACTCCCGCCGCCGCTGGTGGGTCACCGCCGTGGCTGCCGCCGCGGTCATTGCCGTGGGCGGCACGGTACTGGGCCTGCAGAACTCGCACGCCGGTGGCGGCGCGGCCGATGCCGCACCACCGGCCATGCCCGTTTCCGTGGCGGCCGTGCTGCAGCAGGACATTGCGCTGTGGGACGAATTCTCGGGCCGGCTCGAGGCCGTGCAGCGTGTGGACGTGCGGGCCCGCGTGGCAGGCGCCGTGCAGTCGGTGCACTTCCGCGAGGGCGCGCTCGTGAAACAGGGCGACCTGCTCTTTACCGTGGACCCTGCGCCCTATGCGGCCGAGGTCGAACGCGCGGAGGCCCAGGTGGTGGCCGCGCAAGCCCGCGTGTCGTACACACGCAGTGAAATGGAGCGCGCCACGCGGCTGTGGGAAGAGCGCGCCATCGCGCAGCGCGAGCACGACGAGCGCCTCAACGCCCAGCGCGAGGCCGACGCCAACCTGCGCGCCGCGCAGGCCGCGCTGCAGACGGCACGCCTGAACCTGGGCTACACCCAGGTGCGCGCGCCCATTGCAGGGCGCGTGGGGCGCATCGAGGTCACGCAGGGCAACCTCGTGGCCGCAGGGCCGGGCGCGCCCGTGTTGACCACGCTGGTCTCGGTCAGCCCGATCTACGCGAGTTTCGACGCCGACGAGCAGGTGGTGGCCCGCGCGCTGCAGGACCTGCCCGGAGGGGCGAGCGCGCGTGCGGCCATCGACCGCATTCCCGTGCAGATCGGAACCGGCACATCGGGCGGCACGCCCTACAAGGGCCGGCTGCAGCTCATCGACAACCTGGTCGATGCCAAGAGCGGTACGGTGCGCGTGCGCGCCGCGTTCGACAACCAGGACGGCGCGCTCATGCCCGGCCAGTTCGCGCGCATCCGCATGGGCCAGGCGCGCAGCACGCAGGCGCTGCTCATCAACGAGCGCGCGGTGGGCACCGACCAGAACAAGAAATACGTGATGGTGGTCGGCGAGGGCAACAAGGCCGAGTACCGCGAGGTGCAGCTCGGCGCACCGTTCGACGGCCTGCGTGTGGTCACGTCGGGCCTCAAGGCCGGCGAGACCATCGTCGTGAACGGCCTGCAGCGTGTGCGCCCCGGCGCCGTGGTGGCGCCCCAGGCCGTGCCCATGGCCGCCAAGTCCGAAATTCAGGGCGAGGGCGCGCAGGCGCGCGCCGCCGCCAAGCAGGCCGCCGAGAAGGCGCCCGCAGCCTAAGGGTTCCCCATCATGAATCTCTCCCGCTTCTTCATCGACCGCCCCATCTTCGCCGGGGTGCTGTCGGTGCTCATCTTT
>JASLFM010000035.1 GCA_030150585.1 Acidovorax sp. | reverse complement strand
GAACAGCACCACCGAGTGCGGGTCGTGCCCCGGCGCGGCGTGCACCTGCCAGGGCTTGTCGCCCAGCAGCACGCAGGAGCCCGGCTCCAGCAGCGCTTCGGCGCGGAACGGCGGGCAGTGCTGGCCGGTCGGGGTGTAGCTCAGCGCGTAGGCGTCCCAGGCACGCACGTGGGGTGCCTGGCCCGGCGGGATGGCGGTGCGCACGCCGGGCCACGCCGCCTGCAGCGCGGCGTTGCCGCCGCAGTGGTCGCTGTGCAGGTGGGTGTTGAGCACGCGGTCCAGCGGCCGCCCGCCCAGGCAGGCAGCCACCAGCGCCACGGTCTGTTCCGCATGGCTGTGGTAGCCGGTGTCTACCAGAGCGCTGTCGTGCCGGCCGATGAAGAGGATGTTGTTGGCGGACAGCCAGCCGCGCTCCAGTACGGTGATTTCAGGCGGTAGCCCATGCGGAGAGAGCGTCATCAGCTATCAAAAAAATAGTAATCGCGGTGGTTCGTGGCGCGGCGCGGCGCCCACGGCCCATGAAACCGGCGCGGCCCCGGCCCGCGGACGCCGCGCGGAAGGGTCAGCTGCGCAGCTCGCGCCGCAGGATTTTGCCGACGTTGGTCTTGGGCAGCTCCTCGCGGAATTCTATGTATTTGGGCCGCTTGTAGCCGGTCAGGTTGTCGTGGCAGTAGCGCACCAGTGCATCCTCGGTCAGCGAGGCGTCGCTCTTGATGACGAAGATCTTGATGGCCTCGCCCGACTTTTCGTCCGCCACGCCCACGGCCGCGCACTCCAGCACCCCGGGACACAGCGAGATGACCTGCTCCAGCTCGTTCGGGAAGACGTTGAAGCCCGAAACGATGATCATGTCCTTCTTGCGGTCGATGATGCGCGTGTAGCCGGCCTCGTCCATGATGCCGATGTCGCCGGTGCGCATGAAACCGTCGGCCGTGAACGCCTTGGCCGTCTCTTCGGGCTGGTTGTAGTAGCCGCGCATGACGTTGGGGCCCTTGATGCAGATCTCGCCGCTCTGGCCCGTGGGCAGGCTGGCACCCGCGTCGTCCTTGATGGCGATCTCGATGCCCGGCAGCGGCAGGCCGATGGTGCCCGTGAAGCTGGTGTTGCTCACCGGGTTGTTGGTGCCGATGGCGCAGGTCTCGCTCATGCCCCAGCCCTCGATCATGGTGCTGCCCGTGGCCTGCTGCCACTGGCGCGCCGTGCCCTCGGCGGCGGCCATGCCGCCGGCCTGGGAAACGCACAGTTGCGAGAAATCGAGCTTGCGGAACTGCGGGTTCTGCAGCAGCGCGTTGAACAGCGTGTTTACCGCGGGCAGCATGTGGAAGGGGCGCTTCTTCAGCACGTCGACGAACTTCGGGATGTCGCGCGGATTGGGAATCAGCGTCAGGCTCGACCCCTGGCGGATGGCCAGCAGGCACAGCGTGAGCGCGAAGATGTGGTAGAGCGGCAGCGCCGCGATGCTGTTGGCCTTGCTCAGGTCGCCGATCTTGGCCAGCGCCGGGGTGAACCAGGCCTCGGCCTGCAACGTGGCGGCAATGATGTTGCGGTGCGTCAGCACGGCGCCCTTGGACAGGCCGGTGGTGCCGCCGGTGTACTGCAGGAAGGCGATGGAATCGTGGGTCGCCAGGCTGGGCTGGAGCCTGCGCGCGCGGCCCAGCGCCAGGGCCTTCTTGAAGGGCGTGACCTGGCGGCCGCCGGTCAGTGGCAGGGCGTACGGCGGCACCATCTTCGCCAGGTGGCGCACGGCGAAGGTGATCCAGCGGCCGTACCAGGCACCCAGCATGTCGCCCATGGAGGCGATGCAGACATGCTGGATGTGCGTGTGCTCGATGACCTCGGCCAGGGTGTGGGCGAAGTTCTCCAGGATCACGATGGCCGTGGCGCCCGAGTCCTTGAGCTGGTGCTCCAGCTCGCGCGCCGTGTACAGCGGGTTCACGTTCACGCAGGTATAGCCCGCGCGCAGCACGCCGGCCATGGTGACCCCGAACTGCGGCACGTTGGGCAGCATGATGGCCACGCGCGCGCCCGGCTCCAGGCCCAGGCCCTGCAGCCAGGCGCCCAGCGCGGCCGAGAGGCGGTCGAGCTCGCCGTAGCTCATCCAGCGGTCCATGCAGACCGAGAAGGGGCTGGCCGCGTGCTTGCGGAACGATTCTTCCAGCAGGTGCGCCACCGAGCGGTATTGCCCGGGGTCGACCTCATGCGGCACGCCGGGTGGGTAGCTCTTGAGCCAGATTCTTTCCATGCGGACTCCTCGATAAGCGCGGGACGACGATGGGCCACGATTGTGGGAGACCGTTCCCCCTGCGGCTACCGGGCTTGTCCTAGGGTTTCGCGCAGTGCGGTCTCGCAGGCGACAGGGTTTTCCTCGAACAGCCGGCGCATGAGGGCGCCTTCGCGCGCGTCGATGGTGGCCAGGAAGTGCTCCACGGCGCCGCGCTCGCGCGCGAGCTGGCCGAAGGTGTCGAAGCCCGCCTCCAGAAAGCGCTGCAGCTCGCCCATGCCGGCCGCATGCGCGGGGCTGCGCATCATGCGCAGCATGGTGCGCAGCCCCGGCCTGCGCGTGAGCCGGGCGAGGTCGCGGCCCATGGCGAGCACCCCCGCGAGCTGCTCGCGCCGCGCGGCCGCATCGCCCACGGCGCGCCAGGCCGCCACGTAGCGCGCGGCCGCATCGCCCGGGGCCGACATCCAGGCCTGGCCCATGGCGTGGTCCAGCCGCTCGGTCTGCGCATGCAGCCGGGCCAAAGCGGCGGCGGTGTCCACGACGGGTTGGGGGAACAGCGTCTGCAGCGTGCCCGCGATGCGGCCGAACTGCGCGTCGCGCGCCCGGTAGTCGGCGCTGCCGTACAGTTCCTGCAGGAAGAAGTGCGCCGCGCTCGCGTAGGGCTGCGTGGCCAACAGGTCGGCGTAGGTGCCGCGAAAACGCTGCGATTGCAGTTCCTTGACGGCGTGCACGGCGCCGTTCCACGCGGGCGTGGCCATGCGCTGCGAGCGCAGCGCAGCCACTTCGGCGATGCAGTGGCGGATATGTTCGGCGGCGTCTTTCACAATGAAGCCCTTTTACACCAAGCACCGACCATGAACGCCCGCTGGCAACAAGCCCTGTCCATTTCGAGCCTGCTCTGCGCCGTGGCCTGGGTGGCGTGGCAATGGCCGCGCTCGCCGGCGTGGGCCCTGGCGGGGCTGTGCGTGCCCGCAGCGTGGAACCTCGCGTGGCTGGGGCTGCAGTTCGCGCTCATGCACCGTGTCAACCGCCACGATGCGGCACCCCGGGCCAGTGTCCTGCAGCTGCTGCGTGCCTGCGTGGCCGAGGCACGCGCGGCCATCGTGGTGTTCGGCTGGCGCCAGCCATTTCGCGCCCACGCCGTGCCCGACTGGCTGCCGCCGGCGCGGCCCGATGCGCCGCACAACGTACCGCGTGGGGTGGTGCTGGTGCACGGCTACCTGTGCAACCGGGGATTCTGGAACCCGTGGATGGCGTTGCTGCGGGCGCGTGGCCACGCCTTCGCTGCCGTGACGCTGGAGCCGGCGTTTGGCTCCATCGATGCCTACGTGGATGCCATCGACGCGGCCGTGCGCCGCGTGGCCGCCGCCACGGGCCGCGCGCCGGTGCTGGTGTGCCACAGCATGGGCGGCCTGGCCGCACGCGCCTGGCTGCGCGCGGCGCAGGATGCCGATGCGCGCGTGCACCGCGTCATCACGCTGGGCACGCCGCATGGCGGCACCTGGGTGGCCCGCTGGAGCCGCACCGCGAACGGCCGGCAAATGCGCCTGGGCAGCGATTGGCTGCGCGCGCTGGCCGCCAGCGAGCCGCCGCAGCGCGCGGCGCGCTTCACCTGCTGGTATTCGAACTGCGACAACATCGTCTTCCCGGCCGGCACGGCCCGGCTCGCGGGGGCCGACAACCGCTTCGTCGCGGGTGCGGCCCATGTGGAGATGGCTTTCGTGCCGAGCGTGGTGCAGGCCTGCCTGGAAGAGATCGCGGCCTAGCCAGCCAGTCCTCAGCCCGGCTGGTCGGCCGCGAACTCGGGCAGCCCGCGCAGGCGTTCGTAGAGGGGCGTGAAGTCTTCCGCCGTGAGGTGGAACAGCTGGTCGAAGCTGTCGATCACGAAGTAGGTCTGCTGGTAGGTGTCGATCTTGTAGCGCGTGCGCATGGTGCGCTCGAGCGAGAGTGGCAGGCGCTGGGGCTCGGGGCTGCGCACCGAGTATTCGAGCTCGCCCGACGAGCTCAGGATGCCTGCGCCGTAGGCCCGCAGGCCGTCGCTCTGGCGGATCAGCCCGAACTCGATCGTGTACCAGTACAGCCGGGAGAGCATCTCGCAGGCGCCAAGTGCTTGGGCCTTGAGCCCGCCCTCGCCGTAGCGCTGCACGTAGTCTGCAAACACGGGGTTGAACAGCAGCGGCACGTGGCCGAAGAGGTCGTGGAAGATATCGGGCTCCACGATGTAGTCGAACTCGGCGGGTGTGCGGATCCAGTCCGTCACGGGGAACTTGCGGTTCGCGAGCAGCGTGAAAAACGGCACCTCGGGAATGAGTCCAGGAACGGCCACGATCTCCCAGCGTGTGGCCCGGTAAAGGCGCTCGTTGATTTCCTCGAAGCGCGGGATGTGGTCCTTGATGCCGAGCGAGGGCAGGGCCGCGATGAACGCGTCGCTCGCGCGGCCCGGCAGCAGGGCGGACTGGCGCTCGTAAAGGCGCCGGTACGTATCGTGGTCGGCGGCGGTGTAGGCCGCGTAGTTCTGCGCGCAGGTGTAGTCGTCGGCGGCGCGGCTGTAGTCTCCGCGCGGCGGGCGGCTGGATTGGCCATAGACCACGGGTGTCTGTCCCATGTTGTGCTCCTTTTGCACCGCGGCAATCCAGGGCCTGCCATGCATCCCTGGCAGGCGGCTTATTCGATTTTGATCTTCGCGGCCTTGATGAGAAAGCCGTACTTGCTGTGTTCCGCGCGCACGAAGCGCGCGAATCCGTCGAGGCTCAGTTCTTCGGGCGTGATGCCCATCTTCTTGAACTTCTCCTTGCCCGCGGGCGACTGCATCGCCGCGGTGAAGGCGCCGGCGTAGCGCTGCGCGTCCGCGTCGGGCAGCGACGCGGGGGCGAACAGACCGAACCAGGTCACCACGTTGAAGCCCTGGATCTCGTCGTTGATGCTGGGCACGTTCGGCAGCGACTCGTCGCGGCCCAGCGAGGTGACGCCCAGCGCCTTGAGCTTGCCGGCCTGGATCAGCGGCAGCGACGAGGCGAGGTTGTCGAACACCAGGGCCACTTCCTGCGCCTGCAGCGCCTTGAGCGCGGGGCTCGACCCCTGGAACGGGTGGTGGGCCATGCGCGTGTTGGTCAGCGACTTGAACATTTCGGCCGCGATGTGGCCGATGCTGCCGTTGCCGCCCGAGCCGTACTGGAGCTGGTCCGGATGTCCCTTGAGGTACTTCACCAGGTCCGTCGTGGTGTTGATGTTTAGGCGCTTGGCCTGCTCGGCGTTCATCACGAGCACGTTGGGCGTGCGCGCCACGAGGACCAGGGGCTTGAAGTCCTTGATAGGGTCGTAGGGGAAACTCTTGTACAGCCAGGGGTTCACGGCGTGAGTGGCCACAGCGCCCATGAGCACCATGTTGGCGGTCTTAGGGGCTTTGGCCACCAGGTCCGCGCCCGTGCCGCCGCCCGCGCCGGGCTTGTTCTCCACTGTGACTTTGCCCAACTGGGCGCTCGCGCCCTCGGCCATGATGCGCGCCGAGGTGTCGAGCGGGCCTCCGGCCGGGTAGGGCACGACCAGCGTCATCGGGGCCGAGGCGTTCTGGGCCTGGGCGGCCACGGTGGCGCAGGAGAAGAACAAGACACTGAGCAGGTGATTGCAGCGGCGCATGGTAAGCACTCTGGATTCCTCGACGAGTTCAAGACCGGCGCAGTATAGAGACCTGTCTTGTGCGCTGCAGCAATACCGCTTCAGAGAACGCCGCGGCGCATCTGGTCGAGTTCGATGCTCTCGAACAGGGCCTTGAAGTTGCCGTTGCCGAAGCCGTCGTCGCCCTTGCGCTGGATGAACTCGAAGAAGATCGGGCCCAGCTGGTTCTCGCTGAAGATCTGCAGCAGGATGGCGTCCTTCTTGCCGTCGATGAGGATCTTGCGCTTGTGCAGTTCCTCCACGCTCTCGCCGTGGCCGGGGATGCGCTTGTCGACCAGCTCGTAGTAGGTGTCGATGGTGTCGAGCAGGCGCACGCCGCTGGCGCGCAGGCCGTCCACGGTGGCGTAGAGGTCGTCCGAGCCCATGGCAATGTGCTGGATGCCCTCGCCTTTGTACATGTCCAGGTACTCTTGGATCTGGCCGGGCTTTTCCTTGCCTTCCTCGTTGATCGGAATGCGAATCTTGCCGCAGGGGCTGGTCATGGCCTTGCTCTTGACGCCTGTGACCTGGCCCTCGATGTCGAAGTACTTGATCTCGCGGAAATTGAACAGGCGCTCGTAGAAGTCGGCCCACTCCACCATGCGGCCGCGGTGCACGTTGTGCGTGAGGTGGTCGATGTAGGTCAGGCCGTGGCCCTTGGGATGAAGCATCTCCTCGGTGCCGATGCCGGGCAGGGGCACGAAGTCCACGTCGAAAAAGCCAATGTTGCCGATGTCGCCGGGCTGGGCGCCGTTCTTGCCGCGCCAGCGGTCCACCAGGTAGATCAGGCTGTCGCCGATACCTTTGATGGCGGGGATGTTCAGCTCGCCGGGGCCGGCCTGGCCCGCATAGCCCCAGGCGCCCAGGTTCAGCGCGCGCTCGTAGGCGGCCTTGGCGTCGTGCACGCGGAAGGCGATGGCACAGACGCTGGGGCCGTGCAGGCGCGCGAATCGCTGCGCAAACGAGTCGGGCTCGGCGTTGATGATGAAGTTGATCTCGCCCTGGCGGTACAGCAGGACATTCTTGTGGCGGTGGCGGGCCACGGCCTTGAAGCCCATGCTTTCGAAGACCTTGCCCATGGCCTGCGGATCGGGGGCCGCGTACTCGATGAACTCGAAACCGTCGGTGCCCATGGGATTGTCCCAGGCGGCGGTCTCGTGCGCTGTGGACGTGGGAAGTGCTGCGTTCACGGTATCTCCATCATTGGCTTGGTATGCCCGCCACTGTAAGGATGATGGAGATCAGCATTTACGCGAAATATGCCGCTTGAGCCTTCTGTTTCGCAGGAATTTTGCGCAATGTCAGCACAAAGTGCGCGGAAAAATGAATGGCTCAGGGCGTCCCGTCGTTTTTCGCGTTGCGCAGCGCCAAGGCGGCATCGATGCGCAGCTGCTCCTGCGGCGTGAACAGCCGGCCGCGCACCTGCTGCAACCCACTGTCGTCCAGGCCCTGGCCGAGTGCCTGCTGGTACTGGTCGAGCCGGGCGTTCCAGTCGCGCTCTTCGCGGTCGAGCTGGGCCATGCGCTGGGCGGCTTCGGCGCCGTGCAGTGCGCTGCGCTGGGCCAGGCGGGTGGCGTCGTCCGTGCCTTGTGCATTGAAGGCCGCGGTCTGGCGGGCCGCGTCCAGGTGGGCGACGGACTCGGCGCGTTCGGCCCGGGCGGTGGCGGGCAGCAACGCCTCGGCTTCGGCCAGGGCCTGGCGTTTTTGCTCGGGGGACAAGCCGGTCTGGCGCGCAATGTCCAGGCGTGCCAGCGTGTACTGGTCGAACTGCAGTTGCGCGCTGAACAGGGCGTCGTACTCCTCCGAGCTGAAATGCTGCAACTGCAGCTTGCGCAGCTGCGCCATGGCGATGCGCAGGGCATCGGGGTCCATCGGGTCCTCGGGGGGTGACAGCCGGCCCAGCGCCACGCGGTAGTCCACGTAGCGGCGGGCCAGTGCCAGCGCGCGCGCCGCGAGTTCCGGGGCGAAATGCCGGGCCACCAGCGATTCCAGCCGCTGCTTGAGTTCCCCGGGATCGCGGGCCGGGCCCGCGGCGTGCAGCAGCGCTTCGAGGGCGTCGCGCAGCCCCGGAGCGAGCAGGGCGTCGGCGCCGGCGGGGCGGGCGCCGGCATGGGCCGAGGCCGGCGGGGCCGATCCGGCCTGCGCCAGTGCGGAGGCGGGCGCATCTGTGGCCGAGGCGCCTGCGGCACCGTCAGCCTGCGCCCACCACAGCCAGCCCGCGCCGGCCAGGATGCCCGCGCCGGCCCAAGCCCATGCCGCGCGGCGCATCACAGCCCTTGGCTCTGCAGGCGGGTGGCGTGCTCGCGGTACAGCGTGACGGGGTCGGTGGCGAACCAGTCGCGCAGGCCCAGGAGCTGGTTGACCTCGTCCAGGTGGTTCTGCGAGTACTCGCCCAGGTTCTTGCCGAGGCGCGAGGAGCAGGCAGAGACCAGGCCATCGTTGGCCTCGCCGAACACCAGCCCCAGCAGGACCAGCGGCGCGTCGCTCAGGTCGAGCAGGTTGGTGGCCGTCTTTGTTCCGGTCCAGGAGTAGTAGCGCACGCCGTTGACCAACTCCGCACCGCCGCCGCAGCCACTGGCGGGTACGCCGGCGCTGAAGCGCTGGTTGAACTTGGCCGAGCCAGCGGTGGTCAGTGAATCCAGCGCGGCGGTGGGCATCTGCGGCAGGCTGGTGCCGCCCGAGGCCACGTTGATGAGGCTCACCAGCGCCTTGGCGGCCGTGTTGGCCACGGCCTCGCTCACGCTGCCGGCGGGCGCCACGCCGCGCACGACGTCGGCCACGCGCGAGCCGCGGTTGACCCCGCCGACCGAGGTGACCGAAGCCACGAGCTGGGGCGCAACGCCCGCGACGTAGCGGGCCGTCGGGCCGCCGTGCGAGTGGCCGATCAGGTTGACCTTCGCGGCCCCGGTGATCGCAAGGATGTTCTTCACCTGCGCCAGCAGCTGCTCGCCGCGCACCTCGGTGCTGTTGGCGGCGGACACCTGGGCCACGTAGACCTTGGCACCGCCCTGGCGCAGCGCGTCGGGAATGCCGTAGAAGTAGTCGATGCCCAGCGCCGAGTCGAAGCCGAACAGGCCGTGCACCAGGACGATGGGGTAGCGCGTCTGCGTGGACGTGCCGGCGTGGGCGGCGTGCCAGAGGGCCAGGGATGCGCAAGCGACGACAAGGCCGCGCAGCGCGCGGCGCAACAAACCGGTCATGGGATGTCTCCTGTGTGGATGGAATAGAAAAAAGAACGATCGTTCGTTTTTCTGCGATTGATTTTTAGGGAGGCCAGGCTGGCTCCATCCTGGGATTTACCCGGTGCCCCTGTGCATGGGCGCGATGCGCTAGAGTCGCGCGATGACCGCATTGGACAAGCTGGACCGGGCCATCCTGCGCCGTTTGCAGGACAACGGGCGCGAAACCTACGACCTGATCGGCGAGCAGGTGGGCCTCTCGCCGAGCGCGGTGCTGCGCCGCGTCAAACGGCTGGAGGAGAGCGGGGTCATCGACCGCTATGTGGCCCTGGTGCAACCCGAGGCCGTGGGGCTGGGGCTCACGGCCTACCTGAACGTGCGGCTGGAAAAGCACACCGAGAGCCACAAGCGCAACCCCATGGATTTGTTCCGCGCGAGCGTGCAGACCTGGCCCGAGGTGGTGGAGTGCGCGGCGCTCACGGGCGAGATGGACTACCTGCTGCGCGTGGTGGTGGCCGACATGGCGCACTACAGCCGTTTCATCATGGATACGCTGCTCAAGCACCCGAGCGTGCAGGACTGCAAGACCAGCTTCGTGCTCGATCGGGTCAAGGCCACCACGGCCGTGCCCCTGTGAGATTCTGGGTAAGACCCTCTAATTTGTTGCAGTGCAGCAAAAATGGATTGAAAGAATTCGGGAAAACCCTTAGATTCCTGTCCATGAAGATCGCCGCCAAAGACTGGTTCAGAGCTTCCTGGAACGCTGGGCGCGGTTGGCTGCGTCCGGCGACAGGTGGCCACCACCACCACGACACCATGCCGCACATCCCCATGATGGTGCCCATCCGCTCCCTGGGCCCCTCTTACCGCGAGCGCATCGCTGCCCACCTGCTGCAGCTCGAGCCCGAGGACCGCTACCTGCGCTTCGGCTACCCCGCCAACGACGAGCAGGTGCGCCGCTACGTGGACCAGCTCGACTTCGACCGGGATGACATCTTCGGTATCTACAACCGCCGCCTTGAGCTCGTTGCAATGGCGCACCTCGCGTTCTCGGGTGGCTCCGACCACCAGAACTGCGCCGAGTTCGGCGTGTCCGTGCTCAAGAAGGCCCGGGGCCGTGGCTTCGGTGCGCGCCTGTTCGATCGCGCCATCATGCACGCGCGCAACCAGGGTGTGAGCATGGTGTTCATCCATGCGCTGACTGAAAACACCGCCATGCTCAAGATCGCGCGCAACGCGGGTGCCACGGTGCAGCGCGACGGCTCCGAATCCGAGGCCTACCTCCAACTGCCGCCCGCCAACCTCGACTCCCGCATGGCCGAAATCGTCGAGCAGCACTTCGCCGAGGTGGACTACACGCTCAAGAAGCAGGCCAAGCAGTTCTGGGACTTCCTCGCCGACGTGCAGGAAATCCGCCAGGGCGTGCGCCACGCGCGCCACCAGTCGGCTGAATAAGGGCGGCATGCGCGGGCACCATGGTGGTGCCGGCGAGGGGATGTCACAGCGATCCGCTATCCTTGGGGGCTGTTTCACTACCGCATGTCCTGCACCCCCAGACAGTGTCAGACCCCCACCCTGCGCGATTTCCCGAACGGGAAGACAAGCGCACTTTCTTGCAGAAAGTCGTCGAGTTCATCCACCCGGGTCCCGACTCCAAGGATGAGCTGATCGAGACCCTGGCCGAGGCCGAGAACAACGAGATCATCGGCGCGGAGTCCCGCGTGATGCTCGAGGGCGTGATCCGCATGGCCGACATGACGGCCGGCGACGTGATGGTGGCTGCGCCGCGCATGGACCTGATCGACATCGACGCGCCGTTCGAGGAACTGCTGCACGTGGTCATCAACACCGCGCACTCGCGGTTCCCGGTGTACCAGGGTGAGCGTGAGAACATCATCGGCATTCTCATGGCGAAGGACCTGCTCAAGCTGCAGCGGGCGCCCGAGCTCAACATCCGCGCACTGCTGCGCCCCGCTGTGTTCGTGCCCGAGAGCAAAGGGCTCAACGACCTGCTGCGCGAGTTCCGCGGCAACCGCAACCACCTGGCCATCGTGATCGACGAGTTCGGCCGCGTCGCGGGGCTCATCACCATCGAGGACGTGCTCGAGCAGATCGTTGGCGAGATCGAGGACGAATTCGACATCCCCGAGGACGAGGGCGACATCTTCGGCCTGGCGGACCACACCTACCGCGTTTCTGGCGACACGCCCGTGGAACGTGTGTCCGAAGCCTTCGCCGTATCGCTTCGCAGCAGCGACCCCGACGAGGCTTTCGACACCATCGGCGGCCTCATCGCCCACGAGATGGGCCACGTGCCCAAGCGCGGGGAGCAGTTCGACATCGCCGGCCTGCGCTTCGTGGTGCTGCACACCAAGGGTGGCGCGGTGCGCTGGTTCAAGGTGTCGTCCTTGCCCGCGGGCGAAACCGAGGCTGGCGCGGCCTGATGCGGTCCTGGCTGCGGGCGGGCGTTCCGGCCATCATCGCCATCGTGGCGGGGGGCGCGCAAGCCCTGGCGCTGGCCTGGCCCGGTGCGCTGGGCGGTAGCGGGCAGCCGCTGTGGTGGCTGCAGCTTCTCTCCCTGGCGGTTTACGCGCGGCTGCTGTGCGGCAGTGCCAGCGCGCGCGGGGCGGCGCTGCGCGGCTGGGGCTTCGCCTCGGCGTGGCTCGCGGGCACATTCTGGTGGCTGTTTATCTCCATGCACACCTACGGCGGGCTTGCAGCGCCGCTGGCCGTGCTGGCGGTACTGGGGTTGGCGGCGTTCCTGGGTTCTTACTATGCCGTCGCCTCATGGGCATATTGGCGTCTGGCGCCCGTGGGGCCAGCGCTAGCAGCTCTGCTTTTTGCAGCATTGTGGCTGCTGGCCGAACTCGCACGCGGGGTGCTCTGGACGGGCTTCCCGTGGGGCGCGGGCGGCTATGCCCATGTGAACGGGCCCCTGGCCGCGCTTGCGCCTTGGGTGGGCGTGTATGGCATCGGCTTCGTGGCCGCGCTGCTGGCGATGCTGCTGGCGCAGCCTGGCCGGCGCGCGGCGCTGGGTATGGTGGGTGTTGCGGTGCTGGTGGCGGGTGCCACGGCGGCGCGCCCGTCGTCCACGCCCCATGGCTCCCTGTCCGTCGCGCTGCTGCAAGGCAATATCCCACAGGATGAAAAGTTCCAGCCCGGCTCGGGTGTACCCCTTGCGCTGGCCTGGTATGGCCGCGAGCTGCAGGCTGCGCAGGCGCAGCTCGTGGTGGCGCCCGAGACGGCCGTTCCTTTGCTGCCGCAACAGCTCGAGCCAGGCTACCTCGACGGTCTGCGGGAGCGCTACACGCGCGCAGGCGGCGCGCAGGCCGCGCTCGTGGGCATACCGCTGGGGAACATGGAGCTGGGCTATACCAATTCGGTGCTCGGCTGGTCGCCGCAGCAGCCCGAGCCCTACCGCTACGACAAGCACCACCTCGTGCCGTTCGGCGAGTTCATCCCGCCGTTCTTCAAATGGTTCACCGAGATGATGGACATCCCGCTGGGTGACTTCAACCGCGGCGCCGTGGGCCAGCCCTCCATGGCCTGGGCGGGCCAGCGCATCGCGCCCAACATCTGCTACGAGGATCTGTTTGGCGAAGAACTGGGCGCACGCTTCGCCGACCCCGCGCAGGCGCCGACCATCTTCGTGAATTTCAGCAACATCGGCTGGTTCGGCGACACGGTAGCGATCGACCAGCACCTCGCCATCAGCCGCATGCGCGCGCTGGAGTTCGAGCGGCCCATGGTGCGTGCCACCAACACGGGCGCCACGGTGGTGATCGACCACCGGGGCGTGGTCACCCACCGCCTGCCCACGGCCACGCGTGGCGTGTTGCTCGGCGAGGTCGAGGGGCGCTCGGGGAGCACGCCGTTCGCGCGCTGGGCGTCGCGCTGGGGGCTGGCTCCGCTGTGGGCGCTGGGCGCGCTGCTCGTGGTCGCTGCCGCGTGGGGGCGCCGCCGGGCAGGTGCCCGGAGTTGATCCACCTCAGCCCGACCGAGCGCCATAGCGGGTCTTTCCGCGGCTTTGTCGCGTGAGCGCCACGCCTTGCTTCGATAATGTAGGTCTGCAAGAGGGTGGCGCGCAGCAAACTGCAAGGCGCCACTGGATAACGAGGCGGCAAGGCCGCCCATCTGGAGCACGATTGACAATGGCTGAATCCTTTTCGTACGAACAACTGATCGCCTCGGGCGAGGGCCGGTTGTTCACCCCGGACAGCGGGCGCCTGCCCCTGCCGCCCATGCTGATGTTCGACCGCATCACCCACATCGACAGCGATGGTGGCGCGCATGGGCTCGGAAAGATCGTGGCCGAACTCGATGTCAAACCCGACCTGTGGTTCTTCGCCTGCCACTTCCAGGGCGACCCGGTCATGCCGGGGTGCCTGGGCCTGGACGCGATGTGGCAGCTCATTGGCTTTTACCTCACGTGGCTGCGCCTGCCGGGCCGCGGCCGCGCGCTGGGCGCTGGCGAGGTCAAGTTCACGGGCGAGGTGGGCCCGGACGTCAAACTCGTGACATACGAAATCGATATCAAGCGCGTGATCAAGCGCAAGCTGAACATGGCCATCGGCGACGCGCGCCTGCTGGCGGACGGCAAGGAAATCTACGTGGCCAATGACCTGCGCGTGGGCCTGTTCCTGCGCGATGGCGAGGGCAAGGACGCGGCATGACCAAGAAGCGGGTGGTGATCACGGGCGCGGGCATCGTCTCGTGCATCGGCAACGACCTCGCCTCGGTGGAGGCGTCGCTGCGCGCAAGCCGCTCCGGCATTCGCGCCATGCCCGCGTTCACCGAATTGGGCCTGCGCAGCCAGGTCGCGGGCATCCCCAACATCAACCTCGAAGAGCGCATCGACCGCAAGCAGCTGCGCTTCATGGGCGATGCGGCGGCCTATGCGCACATTGCGCTCACCGATGCGATCGCACAGTCGGGTCTCACACCCGAGCAGGTGAGCCACCCGCGCACCGGCCTCATCATGGGCTCGGGCGGTGGCTCGCCAGCCAACCAGATCGAGGCCGCAGACACGCTGCGCAGCAAGGGCATCCGCCGCGTGGGGCCGTACCAGGTCACGCGCTGCATGAGTTCCACGGTGTCGGCCTGCCTGTCCACCAATTTCGGGATCAAGGGCATCAACTACTCCATCACCTCGGCGTGCAGCACCTCGGCGCACTGCATCGGCGCGGCCGCCCAGCAGATCGCTTGGGGCATGCAGGACGTGATGTTCGCGGGCGGCGGCGAAGAGCTCTCCTGGGGCATGGCGCTGCTGTTCGACGGCATGGGGGCCATGTCGAGCAAGTACAACGCGACGCCCGAAAAGGCCTCGCGCGCCTACGACGCGAACCGCGACGGCTTCGTGATCGCGGGCGGCGGCGGCGCCGTGGTGCTGGAGAGCCTGGAGCATGCGCAGGCCCGCGGCGCCACCATCCTCGGCGAGGTCGTGGGCTTCGGCGCCACGAGCGACGGCGAGGACATGGTCGCCCCCTCGGGCCAGGGGGCCATCGCCTGCATGCGCCAGGCCATCGAGGGGCTCGAGGGTCCGATCGACTACATCAACACCCACGGCACCTCCACCCCCGTGGGCGATGTGCCCGAGCTGCGCGCGATCCGCGAAGTGTTCGGCAGCGCCATTCCGCCGTTCTCGTCCACCAAGTCGCTCACGGGCCACTCGCTGGGCGCCACGGGCGTGCAGGAGGCGATCTACTGCCTGCTGATGCTGCAAAAGGGCTTCATCGCCGGGTCGGCCAACGTCGAGACGCCTGACGCCGCGGCCGAGGGCATGCCCCTCGTCACCACCACGCGCGACGCGCCCCTGCGCCAGGCACTGTCCAACAGCTTCGGCTTCGGCGGCACCAACGCATCCCTGGTGCTGCGCAAGTGGGACTGACCTGAGCTAGGAGAGCACCTCGCGCAGCAGCGCTGGCAGCATCGCGAGCATGCGCGTGGCGTGCAACCCGGGGGGAAAGTTGCGCGCGTGGTAGCTGTAGAGCGACATGGGCGGCAGCTCGTGCAATTCCTGTACCGCCATCTGCGCCGGGTCCAGCCGCGTGGCGGTGAGAAAGTCCACCACGGTCCAGCCCATCCCTAAACGGACCAGCTCCAGCGCCAGGCGCGAGGTCTGCACCTGGATGCCGGGCCCCTCGGGCGCATGCAGGCGCTGGGCCAGTTCGTCGATGGCATGGCGCATGGGGTCGTCCCCCACGAGGCGGATCACCGGTACCCGCGCCAGTCGCGCGGCGGGCGTGCCCGCGCGGGGTGCGCGCGACCACACCGACTGCGCCACGGCCAGGTACATGCGCCCGCTGACCAGCAGGTCGCTGGCGATCTGCGGGTGCGGGTGCTTGTAGAACCCAAGGCCGAAATCCACGCCGCGCGTGAGCAGGACCTGCGTCATCTGGTCCTGGTGGAGGGTGCGCACCTCCACGCCCACCTGCGGGTGCTGTTGCGCATGCTGCTGCAGCGCCCGCGGCAGGAACTCATGCGACACCGAGGGAATGGCGGCCAGCCGCACCTCGCCCCCTTCGCGCGTGCCGAGGTTGCGCGCGGTGCGCTGCAGGGCCTCGAGCTGGCGGTGGATGCTGCCCGATTCCGCCGCGAGCACCTGGGCCTCGGGCGTGGGGGCCAAGCCGGCAGGCGTGCGCAGGAACAGCCGGTAGCCGAGCTGCAGCTCGGCATGCGCGACGGCCTTGCTCACGGCCGACGGCGTCACGCACAGCAGGCGCGCGGCCGCGCTCATGTTGCCGGTCTGCAGGACGGCCTGGAACACTTCGAGCTGGCGCAGGTTCATGGGATTGGATGTGAGTTCAATTCATAGGGTGACGCCAATTATTCCGCATGGGTGTGCGTGGATTTCTCATAGCATGCGGCACCGCCAACCTGATGGGGCGGCCAAAACCAACGACGACATCTTTCGGAGACTTTTTTCATGCAGACCACCCTTACCACCCCCGCACGCTGGCTCGCGGGCCTGCTGCTGTCCGCCGCGTCCGCCGTGGCCCTGGCCCAGGCGGCCAAGCCCCACGTCGTCGTGCTCGCCACGGGCGGCACCATTGCGGGCGCAGGCGCCTCGGCCGCCAACAGCGCCACCTACGCCGCCGCCAAGGTGCCGGTGGACAAGCTGCTTGCAGGCCTGCCCGAGCTGTCCAACGTCGCCCAGGTGTCGGGCGAGCAGGTGTTCCAGATTGCCTCCGAGAGCTTCACCAACGAGCACCTGCTCAAGCTCGGCCAGCGCGTCTCGGCCCTGGCCAAGCAGCCCGACGTGGACGGCATCGTGATCACGCACGGCACCGACACGCTGGAGGAAACGGCGTACTTCCTCAACCTCGTGGTCCACACCACCAAGCCCATCGTGGTGGTGGGCTCCATGCGCCCGGGCACGGCCCTGTCGGCCGACGGCGCGCTCAACCTCTACGACGCCGTGAGCGTGGCCGCGAGCAAGGACGCTGCGGGCAAGGGCGTGCTCGTCACGATGAACGACGAGATCCAGAGCGGCCGCGACGTGAGCAAGACCATCAACATCAAGACCGAAGCCTTCAAGAGCCAGTGGGGCCCGCTGGGCATGGTGGTCGAGGGCCGCAACTACTGGTTCCGCCTGCCTGCCAAGCGCCACACCATGGCGTCCGAGTTCGACATCGACAACATCAAGGCCCTGCCCGCCGTCGACATCGTCTACGGCTACGGCAACATGAACACCACGGGCATCGAGGCCTATGGCAAGTCCGGCGTCAAGGCGCTGGTGCACGCCGGCACCGGCAATGGCTCGGTGGCGGCCCAGGCCGTGCCCGCTCTGCAGGCCCTGCGCGCCCAGGGCGTGCAGGTGATCCGCTCGTCGCGTGTGCCCGACGGCTTTGTGCTGCGCAACGCCGAGCAGCCCGATGACAAGTACGACTGGGTGGTGGCGCACGATCTGCGCCCGCAAAAGGCCCGCATCCTCGCCATGGTGGCGCTCACCAAGACGCAGGACAGCAAGGAGCTGCAACGTATTTTCTGGGAGTACTGATCCCGCCCGGGCCGCTTGCGGGCGGCCCGCCATGCGCCAGGGCGATCCGCCCCGGCCCTGGCTGCAAGGCCGGAGCCCCACCAGGGCTCCGGCCTTTGTTCTTGGGCGCCGTAAAATCCCCGGTTGCTTTGGGCCGAGCGCGCCCGGGATGCCTTCCCGGCGGGCGCAGGGCCTTCCTTCCCGTTTTCCATTGCCCGGCACTGGCCTCGCCTGTGCCCAAGACGTCATGTTGACCTTCCAGCAAATCATTCTGAAGCTGCAGTCCTACTGGGATGCGCAGGGCTGCGCGCTGCTGCAGCCCTACGACATGGAGGTGGGGGCGGGCACTTCGCACACCGCCACCTTCCTGCGCG
>JASLFM010000009.1 GCA_030150585.1 Acidovorax sp. | reverse complement strand
CGCCATCCACGCCCAGGGCGCCGAGCCCGAGGCCATGACGGCCGCGCAGTTCGGCACGCTGCTCAAGACCGACTATGCCAAGTGGAAGGGCATCGTCGAGGCCTCGGGCGCCAAGATCGAGTAAACCTGCGCACCGGGGCGGCTGCGGGCCATGGCGCCCTGCGCCCCGGTCGCGCCTGGCACAGATCACGCACCGCGTGAGGTGCATCAAGGCGCCCCGGGCCTGGCCCGGGAATACTCCTCCGGAAATTGGAATTCTGGAGAACGCCATGGCATTGCTGGTCTGGGTCCCCGAGCTCGACACCGGTATCGAAGAAATCGACAGGCAGCACCGCCGCATTGTCGACTACATCAATAAGCTCTACGAACTGCGCACCTCGCACGACCGCGAAGGCCTGGGCGAAGTCATCGGCGAGATGGTGGACTACACCGTGTCGCATTTCGTCTTCGAGGAAAGCCTGATGGAGAGCGCAGGCTACCTTTTCTCCGGTCCGCACAAGAAGGTGCACGAGCTGTTCACGCGCCGCGTGGCAGAGATGCAGTCGCGCTTCGATGCGGGCGAGGACGTGGCAGCCGAGCTGCACGGCATGCTCTCGCGCTGGCTGTTCAACCACATCCGCAACGAGGACCACGGCTACGTGGACTCCGCCAAGGCCTACCTGCGCATGGCGCGCGAGGCCGGCCCGGCGGCGGAGAAGGAACGGATCAAGGCCGAGGTGCTGCAGGAGCTGGAGCAGCGCCGCCTCAAGAAGAACTGGCTGGCGCGGCTTTTCGACCGTTGACCGGCCCCATGAAAAACGGCCCCTCGGGGCCGCTTTTCATGGGACGGTGCGCTTCGTCAGTCGCGCACCACGAGTACCGGCACGTGCACCACGCCCAGCACGCGCTGCGTGACGCTGCCAAGCACGAGCTTCTCCAGGCCGCGGCGGCCATGCGAGCCCATCACGATCAGATCAGCACCGGAACTTTTGAGCACGCGCTCGATGCCGTCATGCACCGCATGGCCCTCGCCCACCAGGGTGCTGACCTGCACGCCGGCCTCTTCCAGCACCTTCCGGGCCGCATCGAGGGCCTGGTTGGCCTCGGCCGTGGCCGCACTCAGGTACTGGGCCTGGCCATAGGCGAAATCGGCGCCCACGCCCGTGAACGGGTAGGGGTCGATCACGTACAGCGCGGTCACCGTGCTGCCGAATGCCTTTGCCAAGCCCGCAGCCTTGACAACGGCCTTCGTCGAGGTTTCGGAGCCATCCACGGGAACCAGAATGTGCTTGAACATGAGCATCTCTCCTTCATTGGTACGCACACAGTGTGACCGCCCTGCAGGCCGATCGTCTTGATTCGCGTCAAACCAGCGCGCCTTGCCCGGCTATTCGTCGCCCTGGAACGCCCGCTGCCGGCAGGTCACGACCAGGGTGTCGCGGCAACCGCCCGGCGCGGCCGGCTGGATGGGCGTGGTCTCATGAATCATGCGCGCGTCATCGAGAAGCAGCACCGACCAGGGCTCGGTCAGCGTGAAGCGCTGGCCGTTCGGGCCTGCCGCTTCGAATACACGCGTCTCGCCGCCCTTGACCCCCTCTCGCCCCACGAGAAACACGGCCACGAGGTCCACACCGTCGCGGTGCGCTCCCTCGGGGGTCGGGCGGCCGATACCGTCCGTGGTGTCGATGCGGAACTGGTGCGCCTCCACGTACCACGGCACGGTACCGCCGCGTGCGAACACTGCATCGGACACCTTCGCCAGCGCCGCCAGGAGGTGCTGCCACACGGGTCGCGCCACCGTGGCATCAAGCATGGGCGCGAACCAGCGCTGCATGCCGCCATGCAGCGCGTTGTATTCAACAGGCTGCCAGTGCGCGCGATGGGGCACCTGGCGCACCGCGCCGCCCTCGACGACGAAGCACGAGTGGCGGCGGCGGCGGTAGCGCCCCCCATCCTTGAGGAAGTCGTCGGGCGGCAGGCCCGCCCAGTCCGCGTTGAGCGCCTCGAGCTCCGAGAGGTCAGAGCCGATCCAGGCCGCCACGTCCTGCGGGCGCAGCACGGCATAGCCGACCTCGCGCAGCGCCTGGACCGCCTGTTCCGGGGTGGTGTAGGGAGGAGAGAAAGTGACGTTGGCCATAGGTACCTAGAGCGTGTTATGCACTAGCTTAGCGCCTGCGTGTACCGGCCTGTATCGGTTGCCCGCCCGCGTGGCACCGTAAACTTTCGTCCATGCAACTCCAGATCGTCGTCTATTCCAAATCCGCCTGCCCCCAATGCGAATCGGCCAAAAAGCTGCTGCAATCGCGCTCCCTCGACTTCACCGAGGTCCAGCTCGATGACGAGGCCGAACGCCTGGCGTTCTATGCCAAGTGCGGCCCTTCTGTGCGGCAGATGCCCCAGATTTTCATCAACGACCAGCGCGTCGGCGGCTTGGCGGGGCTGCAGGCCGCCCTCGCCCAGTTGGGCCGCTGAGCCCCAGCTTGCATGAGTCAGCCAGAGCCTTCAGCCTCCGCGCTGATCGACCAGCGAATCGCCGACCTCGGCGACTGGCGCGGGGAGGCGCTGAGCCGCATGCGCCAACTCATCCTGGAAGCCCTTCCGGATACCGTGGAAGAGTGGAAATGGAGAGGCACGCCCGTGTGGTCGCACGAGGGGATCCTGTGCACCGGAGAGTCTTATAAGGCAGTGGTGAAGCTGACCTTTGCAAAGGGCGCCGCCCTGCAAGACCCTGCGAGGCTCTTCAACGCGAGCCTGGACGGGAATACACGCCGGGCCATCGACATCCGGAAGGGGCAAGTGGTGGACGCACAGGCCTTTCAGGCGCTGGTGCGCGAGGCCGCAGCCCTCAACGCGATGGCCCGGACAAAACCGAAGCGCACGAAATAACCTGCGCCAGACTGCGGCTCAGTCGCCGTGGCGGCCGTGGCCCCGGCCATGCCGGTGGTCATCGTCCCTGCCGCCGTGGCGGCGCTCCCAGTCGCGGCGGCGGTGGTCGCCCTCGCGCCAGCGCTGCTCCCCATAGCCGTGGCGCGGAGGCGGGCTCTTGAGGAAGTACACGGGCTGGCCGCAGGCGTTGTAGCGCGCGCAGTGCTTGCCCCAGTGCTTGGCATGGCCCGGCGGCACGTACATGTACACGGGCGCCGGGTGGGGCGCGACGACGGCGGGCGGGGCGATCACGACGGGCTGGGGATACAGCAGCGCGGGCGGCGGGCCGTTGCCGATATCCACGCGGCCGTACACGCCCGGAGCAATCTGGCCACTCACGGAGCCATTCACATAGGCCTGGGCCTGTGCGGCGCCCGCCGCGGCCCAGAGGGATACTGCGGCGGCCCCCAGAACGGCGAAGCGGTAGAAGTGGTTCTTCATGGAACGATGCGAAAAATGGTGCATGCCGTGTTTGTAACAAGCCCGGAGGGCCTTGGACGTGCTTCGCACCTGCGAAGGTGTAAGGAGCTGTACAGCCCCCTGGGCGCACAGGACACGGCCCGCCGGCAGTGTTCCAGCAGCGCAACACCGCCCCCGTCCCGGGGCCAATCCTGGTCAGCTACTGCGTTGGCTTGCGGGTTTGCGCGGCCCCACATACGCAGTAGCATGGGTACATCACCGGCCCCGACGAGGAAGCCTCCATGCCGTACGAACGCCGCCATTTCGTCCGTGTGCATTTCGACACGCCAGCCCAGCTGACCTCGGCCCACGGCACGCAGGACGTACAGGTGTTAGACCTGTCGCTCAAAGGGGCCCTGCTGCTGGCTACGGAGCCGGCCCACGCGCCACCCGGCGTGCCCTGCCAGCTTACCGTTCCGCTGGCGGACCGCAACCACATCGTGATGTCGGCGGAGGTAGTTCACATCCACGGCCTTCACCTGGGGCTGCGCTGCCGCAACATCGACCTCGACAGTGTGACCCATCTGCGCAGGCTCATCGAACTGCAGTTGGGAGACCCTGCTCTGCTGGAGCGCGACCTGGCCGAGCTGAGCGCAGCCTCATCGGCAGGCTGACGGCAGGTCAGCGCAGCGTCTTCTGCACAGCCACCACCACTGCAGCCGCTATGGCGATCACCGCAATCCAGCGATATAGCTGCTGGCTGGCAGCAAAGACCGCCTGCGTCCCGACCAGGGAGGACAGCTGGGCCATGGCCGCCTGGTGGGCCTGAGCTGCGCTCAGGCCCAGTTGCTCGTAGTGACGCTGGACCGTTTCCAACCACTGCACGGCGGCGGGGTTAGCCGGGTCGATATGGCTGGCCAGCTCGCCATACTGCGCCACGCGGCCGTTCTGCAGCGCTACGGCACCCACCGCGGAGGCAAGCGACACCATCATCTGCCGCAGGACGTTCTTGGTCTGGTAGCCCTTGGCGAAATGGTCCGCGCCCAACGCCCGCCATGTGAGCGCGGCCACCGGCAGGATCATCAGCACACCGAACAGGCCCTTGACGGCCAGCGCACCATAGAGCGCCGACAGGGGCGCATCGGGCGGCAGCGACGCCATCCACCACGCGGCCGCAGCCATGCACAGGCAGCCGGCCATCATCAGAAACCGCTTGTCGGCCACCTTGGCTGAATAGCGGCTGTAGAGCACCACGGCAGCGAAGGTCACGGCCCCCGCGAAGCTGTTGAGCCAGCCCGTCGTCACCACGGGAATGCCCAGCCCCTGCTGCGCGAACTGGGGGAACAGGTAGTTGCTGAGGTTGACGATGAAGTAATACGCCGCATACAGCCCGAGCCCCGCCAGGAACGCGGGATTGGTGAGGTCGCGCAGGTGCAGCAGCGGCTCGTCGTGCCGCCATTGGTGCAGGCTGAACAGCCCGAGCAGCGTCGCGCCCGCCAGAACCGCGAGCGCCAATTGGTCGGGCCGGTCGAACAGCTCATAGCGCGCCTCGGAGAATGCCCATTGCACCGAGCCCACGGCCAGCAGGAACAGCGCGATGGGAGCAAGCGACCAGCGCACCGGTTGGGCACTCCTGCCCAGGTGCCGCGGCATCAGACGCTGCACCCCCGTGGCCAGGAGCACCACTGCGGGCAGCACGATCCAGAACACCCATTGCCATCCCCAGCCTTCCACCAGGGTGGCCGAAAGCACCGGGGCCACGGCGCCCACGGCGAAGATCGAAAGCAGGAAGCAGCGCGACGCCAAGGGGCGCAGCGCGGAAGAGAACAGTAGGGGAATCAGCACCCGTGTGCTGAGAAAGAAAGCCCCGCCGCCCATGCCCTCGAGCATGCGCGCAGCGATCAGCTCGGGCAGGTTGGTGGCGAGCGCGCAGCCGATATCGCCCAGGCCGAACAGCAGCAGCGCGATCAGCAGATAGTGGCGGTAGCCGAAATGCCGCGCCATCCACTGCTGCAGGGCCACCATCAGCATGTTGCCCACGGCATAGGCCATCTGTACCAGCGCGAACTCCTGCGGCGCTGCTCCTATGGCTCCCAGGATGTGCGACGAGGCGAAGACGAACATGCCGTTCTCGAGGAACTCCACTCCCACCAGGCCGCAGACCAGTGCGATCAGCAGGCGCTGCTTTTCCTGGTGCAGCAGTTGCCGCCATCCCCTGGCTGTCATGGCGCTGTTTCCGGAGCCTCGCTCTGCGGGGGGATCGCCTCGCGCCGCAGGTGCGCATGTACCTGCCCCAGTTGCCGCGCAATGGCGTGAACACCCTCGCCCAGCGGCGCCCAAGTGCCCGCGTAGACGGCCTCCACGAGCGGCACGGCCTGCACCAGTGCATCCGTGCCTGCCGCCGTCAGCGCAATCTGCAGGCTGCGACGATCGTGTGCGTGCAGTGCGCGCGCCACCAGGCCCTTGTTTTCCAGCGCGTCGAGCAGCCGGGTGATCTGTGTGCGCGTCGCGTTCAGCGCCACGCTCAGCGATGTGGGCCGCAAGGGCTCGTGCACGCTGTCCGACAGCAGGCGCAGCGCCAGGTACTCGCGCATATGCAGGCCGCAGGGCGCCAAGGCGGCATCAATACGCTGCTCGAGCCAATGGGCTGCATGCAGGAGTTCGCGGGACGCGGTGGCTGCGTCGCGCAGCGGCTGCGGCTTGCCTGCGAACAGGCGCTGTCGGCGAGATTCGATGCTCATGGCAAATATTATTTCATTTGTAATATTATCATTTGGACATAAACCATCCATGGCTCCTGGGATAACCTTGAATCCAGAGGACCATGAAAATGAACCCGCAATCTGAGCCACGCTTCGACATCGCCGTCTGCATCGGCCGCTTCCAGATCTACCACCACGGGCAGGCGGCTTCGATCCGCCGCGCCTTGGCCATCGCACCCCACTGTCTGGTCGTGATCGGCTCAGCCCACCAGGCGCGCACGCCCAAGAACCCCTTCACCTGGGAGGAGCGCGCGCAGATGATTGGCCTGTCTCTTTCGCCGGCCGAGCGTGAGCGTGTACGGTTCCTGCCCGTGCGCGACTACTACGACCAGCGCCGCTGGGTGGCGGCCGTGCGCGAAGCCGCCGCAGCGGCGGGTGCCGGGCGCAGCGCGCGCGTCGCGCTGGTCGGGCACCGCAAGGACGCCACGAGTGAATACTTAGAGGACTTCCCTGGCTGGACGCTGGTCGATGTGGGGCTGCAGGGCGATCTCCATGCCAAGGCCCTGCGGGCGGCGCTGTTCGCCGGCTCCAGCGTGGAGGCATCGCTGGCCGCGATCGCCCCATCCATCCCCCCCACGACGCAGGACTTCCTGCGGGCCTGGAGCGAGCTGCCCTACATCGACGCCATGCGCGAGGAGGCGCATATCCTGGCGCGCGAGCGTGAGCGGTGGGCAGGCTCGCCCTACCCTCCCACATTCATCACGGTGGACGCCGTCGTCGTGGCTTCCGGGCATGCCCTGCTGGTCCGGCGTGGCCAGGCGCCCGGAAAGGGGCTGTGGGCGCTGCCCGGCGGATTTCTGGAGCCCCGCGATACGGTGTACCAATCGACCCTGCGCGAGCTGGAGGAGGAAACCACGCTGCGCCTGCTGCCCAGCACGATGGAAGCCGCGCTGCGCGGTGTCCGGGTCTTCGATCACCCGGACCGCAGCCAGCGCGGAAGGGTCGTGACGCACGCACACTTCTTCGACCTGGGCGACATGGCCCTGCCGGAAGTACGGGGCGGCGATGATGCCGCGGATGCCCGGTGGTTCCCCATCGCCAGCCTGGCGGGCATGGAACCGCAGTTCCACGACGACCATTTCCACATCCTGGATGCATTCCTCGGACTGACCTGATGGCTCAGCAGCCTTGGCGGACTCAGCGCACTAAGAACGTGGACTTGCCAGATGCAGATCTTTTGGTGATCTCGGCCCCCTTCATCAGAGGCGAGGCCTTCAGGATGGGAGCGGCGACCCGGTAAAGCCGCTCTGGGTCCGGGCCTCGCATGTCGAAGTACCCGTCGTTGCCATCTGCATGGAGCTCCGGCTCGTCCAGTTCGCCCGCCCCGGATCGCCTGATTGCTTTGTCCAGGCGACCCTGCAAAGCGCGTATGCGCGAGAAGTCCTCAGGGCGATACTCAAAGTGAACTGACAGCGCCGGCCCCGTTTGCGCAAAGGCCTTGCCGGCAAACGGTGCGATGCACAGCACTGCCTGGCATGCAAGGGCCGCAAGGATCGGGGGAATACGCTGAAAAGCAGACACGTTGCCAGTGACGCAGATAGAAAAGGGGTTAGGCCTGAAAGGCCTAACCCCTTGAATCAATGGTCGGAGCGGCGGGATTCGAACTCGCGACCCTCTGCTCCCAAAGCAGATGCGCTACCAGGCTGCGCTACGCTCCGACAACTGGCATTCTAACCCGGGCAATACCCCCGATCAGGCTTCAATCGGGATATTTGTGCGCCGAATAAAGCCAATGCCCCGCTCAACGCGAAGGCGTTCCGGGGCCCGGGCCGCGACCGGCGAGGTGGCGGAACGTGATGCGGCCCTTGGTCAGGTCGTAGGGCGACATCTCGAGCGACACCTTGTCGCCTGCCAGGATGCGAATGTGGTGCTTGCGCATCTTGCCGCCAGTGTAGGCAATGAGCTGGTGCCCATTGTCCAGCGTAACGCGAAAGCGCGAATCGGGCAGGACTTCCGTGACGGAGCCCTGCATTTCGATCAGTTCTTCTTTGGCCATTTCAAATTCTCAATACAACTATTCGGTCTCTGCGGCGCTTGGTCAGCCGGGCACTCGCACCGGCCGGCACGGTCCTGTGCCGAGGACTCGAAGCACGGTGCGTGCGGGCATTGGGAGTCGCTGCACCCGGGGCGCAGAGCAGACGAAGGCCAGGGGAGACGGCTTCAGTGGACAGGCAAGGCGCTGTGCATAGAGCCTGTCAATTGTATCGCGTTACGACGCGGGCTGACTACTGCGATGCCTGCACGGCCTTGGCCAGGGCCCTCACGAGATCGGTCTGCGTGACGATGCCCACGAGTCGCCGCTCTCCGTCCACGATGGGGATGTGGTGGTGCCCGCCCTGGGAGAACAGGGGCACGAGGTCCATTACATGCTGATCGGAACGCCCCACCTGCACCGGCTGGGACATGATGCCCCCCACCTGCGTGGGCTGGCTGCCGCGCCCCATGACCAGGGTGCGCAGGCGCTGGCCCAGCCCCTCGTGCACGTCGAGGTTCACGAGTCGCATGAAATCCGCCACGGTGACGATGCCCACCACCAGGCGGTCCCCATCCACCACGGGCAGGGCCTTGATCTGCTCTCGGCGCATCAGCGCCCAGGCCTCCTTGAGCGCCACGCCCTCCTCCACCGCGAAAGGCGGCTTGGACATGATGTCGGCACAGCGCAGCTCGCCCAGCGTGCGCTGGAACGCCGCCCGGCCCACCTGGTGCAGCAGCCCTTCGAGGTCGGCGCGGCTGATGTCCAGCACCTCGTTGTAGTGCGAGAGCGCAGCATCGATGTCGGCCGCCGTGAATCCACCGGCCGGCCCCGGCGCCGCACTCACCCGCTGCGGGTTCGGATAGCTACGCCCCGTGAGCGCGTTGTAGGCCACGCCCACCGCCAGCAGCACCAGCACATTGAACAGCACGGGAAACACCGCGAGGTGCACCCCGTCGGCATGGTTGAGCACCACGAACAGCGCCAGGGAGGCGCCCGGCGGATGCAGGCACCGCAGCGGCACCATGAGGACGATGGAGAGGCCCACCGCCAGCGCCCCGGCCCAGGCGGCGTCGGGCACGGTCAGGGCACAGAGCGACCCCACCAGGGCCGAGAGGGTGCTGCCGGCGAGCACGGGCCAGGGCTGCGCGAGCGGGCTCGACGGCATGCCGAACACCAGCACCGCGCTCGCCCCCAGCGATGCAATCATCCAGGGCCCCGACAGGCCCAGCGCCCCGGCCCACCAGCGGCTCAGCAGCGCGGCCAGCAGCACCCCCAGCACGGTACCCCCCACCATGCGCAGGCGCTCGCGTCCGTTGATCCCCAGGGGGGTGGGCCAGAAGTTGCGCAGCCAGCCACGGCGCTGCACGGCGGGGGAAAGATCAGTGGAATCGGAGGAAGGCATCGGCTCGGTAGCGGCTGCGCCACATGTGCCCGCAAGGGGGCGCAATCCTGATGGGCCTTGCATTGTGCCGCGCGTGCCAAGCCCCCAGGGCGCGCTCGGGCGCTCGGCGCCGTCCGGGAAAGCCATGAGCCGCCCGGGCCGGGCTTTCGGTTAGATTGCTTTAAGCCTAAACAAACAGAACCACCGAAGGGAATTTCCGATGACGACTCGCCGCCTCGTCCTGCGCCATGGCACCGCCCTCGCCGGCGCTGCTTCCTGCGGCCTGCTGTTGCCCCAACTCGCCAGCGCGCAGGCCGGCAAGGTGCGCGTGGGCTTCATGCTGCCCTATACGGGCAC
>JASLFM010000559.1 GCA_030150585.1 Acidovorax sp. | reverse complement strand
CCATGGACTCCAGTGCTGAGCACCGCCACCGCTGCGAGGTGAGGCACCTGATCCGCCTTGCTATGGAGCAGGGCCGCGAGCGGGTGCGCGCGTACCTGGATGACAAGCGCGTAGCCGGAAGGCAGGCCCAGCTGCGCGCCGATATCAATGCGCAGGTCAAGGCCGGGAACAAAGGGGAGGATGGCGTATGGCTCTGATCCTAGGCATCGACCCCGGCGCCAACACGGGTGTAGCCACATTCATCGACGGCGCGCTCGCGCGCCTGGACACCATTTCGCCCCATGAGATCGAGCGCACGCTGCGCGAGGCCATGCCGGCGCGTGTGGTGTTCGAGGACTCGCGCCTGCAGTCTCACACTTGGACACGCGCCAAGAGCGGCGCCGCCAGCGCGAAGATGGCGCGCAACGTGGGACAGGTGGATGCCTGGTGCACGCTCATCACGGCCATCTGCAGCGAGTTGGGCATTCCCGCCCACGGCATCAGCCCGGCGGGGAAGGGCTCCAAGGTGCAGGCGGACCGCTTCGCCATCCTGACGGGCTGGCAGGCGCGCAGCAATGAGCACGAGCGCGACGCTGCGATGGTGGCGTGGCCGTACCGGAGGGCGACCCGTGTCTGACCTCTCCCTGACCATCATCCTGCGCGACGCGGAGCAGGCCTCCCAGGTGATCCGCAATGCGGCCGCGCCGAAGTGCCGCGAGATCTGGGCCACAGGCCAATTGGTGGAGGCCACGTTCCGCACGCACGAAGATGCCAAGACCGACCGCCAACGGAAGTACTACCACGGCATCGTGCTCAAGAGCATCGCGGATCAGGCTCGTCCCAACGGCCAGAGTTTCCCGCTTCCGGTGTGGAAGGAGCATTTCCGCGCCGAGTACCTCGGCTTCAAGACGCTGACGACCATCAATCCGTTGACGGGCAAGAAGTCGCGCCGCCGGGTGCGCATCAGCACTGAAGACCTGGGCGTGCGCGCCTACAGCCAGCTCATCGACCGCGTGAGCGCGTTTGCCGCGACCGAGCTGGGCGTCACTTTCCCGGCCACATTCGCCCAGTGGGAGCGCATGCAGGTGGATCCGGACACGGGCGA
This sequence comes from Acidovorax sp., assembly GCA_030150585.1. Lineage (GTDB taxonomy): Bacteria > Pseudomonadota > Gammaproteobacteria > Burkholderiales > Burkholderiaceae_C > JASLFM01. Next base: position 6,715 of record JASLFM010000559.1, on the reverse strand, counting down.
GATCATCGGAGGGTTGCAGTCATGATGCGCCGCACCCCGCTCAAGCGAACTCCATTCCAGGGGCGCGCTCGCCAGCACGCCGCTCAGGACCGCGAGCAGCGCCTGACGGAGCGCGCCGCCCGCATGGCAGCCCAGGCCTGCCCGCGCGCCGCGGTGATGGCACCTGCAGCTGGCGCGGCCGCGCCGATGGCCAAGCAGGGTGCGCTGCACTCCGAGGCCTACCGACGCGCCGTGGCTGGCCTGCCCTGTGCACACTGCCGCGTCCAGGGCTACAGCCAACACGCCCACGCCAACGAGGGGAAGGGCGTCGGCCTCAAGACCGATGACCGCACAGGCTTCCCCCTCTGCTGCGCTCGCCCGGGGATCGAGGGCTGCCACACCGCATTCGATCAGTACCGCCTGCTGCCCGGCGGGCGCGAAGCCCACCGCGCCGCCGCGCGCACTTGGGGCGCAAGCACCCGAGCCGAAATCCAGCGCCTGGGCCTGTGGCCCGCGCGCCTCCCCCTCTGGACCACCGAAGGAAACCACGCATGACCCAGCCAGCTGTCACCAGCACCCAGCGGATCCTGGACGCCGTATGCGAGCTGCACGCGCTCGAGCAGGTGGCAACACGCGAGACGGTCGCGGAGCTTACGGGCCTCAAGCTCACCGTCGTTGACGATCGGCTTGGTGCCCTTGTGGACGACGAAAAGCTCAAGCGTGTTCTCCGTGGCGTATACGTCCCTGTGGAGCAACACCCACCAGCCCGGCCAATGGCCAAGATGATCCTTCCAGACGGAATGGTGAAGATCGAGATCGGGGACGAGGTGCTCACTCTGACACCCAAGGAGGACCGGGCTCTCGCGCTGCTGCAGGCCGGGGCAGCCACGCATGCCGCAGCCATTGAGACGGGGCGGCAGACCGCGATGATGGTCACGGAATTCGCCGCGCGTATCCAAAGGCTTGAGCGGGAGTGCTCTGCGCTAAGGGCGGCTAGGAAGGGCGGGGACGAAGCCCAGATGGCCCTGGCGGTGTGAGTTGGCTTTGTCCGTCCGGCATGCCATTTAACATCTGTGCGTGGAGGCGCGCATGGTCGAATACAGGGACGATGACTGGGACGAGGGGCAAGAGTTCCGAGGAGACGAGATCAGTGTGATCAGCGGCGGCTTGCTCGAGCCGATAGGCGCTCTCGTAGAGCGGCTCATATCGAACCCGCCACGCAGTCACCCAGATTCGGTTGGGGAAAACGAGAACGGTCATTGCGTCGCCATCATCACCCTGCTGTTCCTCGCATTCGAGTCCTTCATCGGTCGGGCAGGGCACCTTCGCAGAATGAGGACCAGCCAAGAGAGGGATGGAAAGACGCATGCGCACACCACAGCCTTCCTAAAGGCGCTTGCTCCCGAGTTCCCGGAGGAGTTGCTTTCTGACCTTGGTGAAATCTATGTGCTGCGGGACGCAATTGCGCATGCACACATCTGGACCATTGAGTATGTGATTCGTGAATCAGGAACGCAGGTCACAGACATGGAGAAGCACCCCGGATACGGGAACAAGCGCCATGACGCCATGGTTGATGCCCGGACCGGGAGAACGTCTAGGCTTGATCTTCGGGTGATCCCATCGAGGATAGGCTTGGATGAACTTGGCGCCGTGTTCAGGATCCTCCGCGCGGTGCTTCGCTATTTGGTGGACGCTGGTGTGCTTGAGGAGGCTGTGATCCGACGTGGCATTCGATACCGCTCTCACCGCCACTTTGATTTTTGGGCACTGGAAGCAGAGATTGCCAGCCTGCGTCAGCAGAAGCGCGACTGGTTCGCCCGGCAGCCGGACTGAAGCTGCGCCCTGTATAGGGTTCGACCAATCACTGCCTGCCGGGAACACTCCCCGGCATGGCAAAACCCCCGGCGGGCAGAAAGCCCGCACCCCCCAAGACCGCCCGCAAGCCTGCCGCCCCCGCCAAGAGGGCCGCAGACAAAGCCGCGCCTGCGCGCAAGGCCCCTGGAACCAAGAAGGCGCAGCCAGCCAAGCGCGCTACGAAGGCCACCACCCAAGCTCCCGAAAAGGAGGCTCCACAGCTCGGCCTGACCGACAAGCAGCAGCGGTTCGTGGACGAGTACCTCGTGGACCTCAACGCCACCCAGGCGGCGATTCGGGCCGGATACAGCCCTGACACTGCCGGTGCAATCGGGCACGAAAACCTCAAAAAACCTGAAATCAGTGCTGCGATTTCAGTAGCGCGAAAGGCTCAACAGGAACGCACAGGCATCACGGCCGACCGGGTGTTGCTGGAAATCGCCAATGTGGCCCTGGCCGACGCCCGCGAGCTGGTCGAGGTCAAGACCGGCTGCTGCCGCTGCTGCTACGGCGAGGGCCACAAGTGGCAGCGCACCGTGGGCGAGATGAACCGCGACCGCGAGGCCTGGGTCGAGAAGGGCAAGAACCCGGCCGAGTTCAATGAAGCCGGAGGCATCGGCTTCAACCCACTGCTGCTGCCCAAGGAAGACTGCCCCATCTGCGGCGGAGACGGCATGGCGCGCACGGTGCTCAAGGACACGCGCCGCCTGAGCCCGAACGCCGCAGCGCTCTACGCCGGCGCCAAGCAGACCAAGGAAGGCATCGAGATCAAGATGCACTCCAAGCTGGACGCGCTGGAGAAGCTGGCCAAGCACCTGGGCCTATACGAGAAGGACAACCAGCAGAAGACCGACCCTCTTGCCGCGCTGCTCCACAGGCTCGCCAACAGCACGGGCAACGGCTTCAAGACCGTGGCCATAGACCCCGAAGGCACGGCAGCTACAGGCTCCAACAGCCTGATGCCGCACCAGGATCCAGACGATGGCGGCGAGTAAGGTTCGCGGAGCCACGGCAAGCGAGCCCGGCACGCTGGACGATGACGGCGATGCTCTGGTGATGGAGCATGGCCGCCCGGTCGATGAGCAGTTGGTGCACCGCTGGGACAAGTCGCTACGCAGGCCTAAGCGCGGGCCGCACATCGTGGCGCACCCGGAGCGCATCCCAGGGAGTGAGGAAGAACTTGCACGTTGCCTGGCTGATCCCGAATGGCGCCTGTTCTCGGGCTGCCTGTACCAGATCATCGTGAAGACGGATGGCGAAGATGGCGAGTCGTTCGTGATGCCGTTCAAGCCCAACCGGGCGCAGCGCCGGTTCATCAAGCGCCTGTGGCATCGGAACATCATCCTCAAGGCCCGACAGCTTGGGTTCACAACGCTCATCGCCATCCTGTGGCTGGACCACGCGCTGTTCAACGGCAACCAGCGCTGCGGCATGATCGCCCAGGACAGGGAAACGGCAGAGGCCATCTTTCGGGACAAGGTGGTGTTTGCCTACGACCACCTGCCCGAGGAAATCAGGGAGCGGTTCCCGCTGGCGCGCGCGAGCACGAAGGAGCTGCTTTTCGCGCACAACAACAGCAGCATCCGCGTGGCCACCAGCGTGCGCGGCGGCACCATCCACCGCCTGCACGTCTCGGAGTTCGGCAAGATCTGCGCGAAGTTCCCGGCCAAGGCCGATGAGGTCGTGACCGGCTCCATCCAGGCCGTTCCGCTGGACGGCATCGTGGTGATCGAGAGCACGGCCGAGGGGGCAAGCGGCGAGTTCTACGACATGAGCCAGCGCGCCCAGGCCTTGGTGACTGGCAAGGCGCTGTTGACGCGGGCCCAGTACCGGTTCCACTTCTACGCCTGGTGGCAAGACCCCGACTACACCATGGACCCGGCTGGCGTGCCCATCAGCCGGGAGCAGCACGACTACTTCGACAAGGTGGAGCAGGCGGCCGACTGCAAGATCGACCTCGGACAGCGCGCCTGGTACGTCGAGAAGATGCGCAACGACTTCGCGGGCAAGGAAGAGAAGATGTGGCGGGAATACCCGTCCACGCCCGAGGAGGCCTTCCAGCAGTCCACCGATGGCAACTACTACGCCAAGGACATGGTGCTGTTGCGCAAGCGCGGAGGTATACGCGAGGTTCCGGTGCTGGACCTGCCAGTCTTCACCTTCTGGGACATTGGCAACAGCGATGGCTGCGCGGCCTGGTTCATGCAGCCGCTGCGCGATGAAGACCGCTTCATTGACTACTACGAAGAGCACAACGAGGATCTGCGCCACTACGCCCGCATGCTGATCGACAAGGGCTATCTCTACGGTGCGCACTTCCTGCCGCACGACGCGGCCCACAAGCGCCTGTCGGACTACAACAAGTCAGTGCGGGAGCAGCTGCAGGAGTTGCTGCCCGGGCACACGTTCTTCATCGTGCCTCAGATCACCGATCTGATGACCGGCATTTACGCGGTGCGCAAGCACATCAAGGGCGCCTTCTTCGACGTGGATCGCTGCGAACAGGGCATCAAGCGCGTGGACGGCTACCGCAAGAAGTACAGCCAGTCCGAGAAGCGCTACCTGGACCAGCCCGACAAGAGCAACGGCTGCACCGAGGGTGCTGACGCCCTGCGCCAGTGGGCGCAGGCCAAGGAATTGAACATGCTGGAGAGCCTGAAGGGCTCCAGTGGATACGTGGAGGCACCGCCTCCTGGCTTTGTGTGAGGACCACCATGCAAGAGAGCAGCAACCCCGCATTCGGCTCTGCCGACGAGCCCGATGGCAATGTGCCGCTGTCCCTGTCTGAGTACAAGGACATCATGGACGAGATCGAGCACCAGCCGCGCGCGTGGCGCCGGACGGCTGACCGGGAAATGGACTATGCCGACGGGAACCAGCTCGACACCGAGCTGATCCGCCACATGAAGCAGCAGGGCATTCCCACGTCCATGGAAAACCTCATCAGCGCATCGCTGGAAGGTATCCGAGGCTACGAGGAGAAGACCCGCACCGACTGGCGCGTGACGCCCAACGGTCAGCCTGGCGGCCAGGATGTGGCCGACGCGATCAACTTCAAGCTGAACGAGGCCGAACGCCAGTCCAAGGCCGACGACGCATGCAGCCGCGCTTTCTACCCGCAGATTGCCGTGGGCCTGGGCTGGGTGGAGGTGGGCCGCGCCAGCGACCCGTTCGAGTATCCCTATCAGTGCACGGCAATCCACCGCAACGAGATCCACTTCCCCTTCGACTGCAAGGAGGACCTCAGTGATGCCCGCTGGCTGCGTCGGCAGCGCTGGCTCTCACCTGCGCGCGTGGCCCGTGCGTTTCCTGAGCACAAGGACTTGATCCGCAGTTTCGGCAAGGCCGGCATCAACTGGTGGAGCAGCTGGGACGACACCTCCTTCGGTGGCTCCAGCACGGGCCTGAGCCGCGCATGGAACGTAGCGCGGGAGTGGACGCACATGGAGGACCGCTGGTTCAACCCGTTCAACAAAGAGATCTGCCTCTCCGAGCTCTGGTACCGGCGCTGGATCGACATGATCGTGCTCAAGAGCCCAGACGGCCGGCTGGTGGAGTACGACTCCAACAACCAGGCGCACAACTTCGCCATCGCGAATGGCCGTGTGCAGTTCCGCCGCGCTACCGTGGCCAAGGTCCGCCGCAGCTACTGGCTCGGCCCTCATGTCCTGTTCGATGGTCCGACGCCGTATGCCCATCGCTATTTCCCCTATGTCCCGTTCTGGGGCTTCCGCGAAGACGGGACCGGCGTGCCGTTCGGCTACGTGCGCAACCTGATCGACCAGCAGGACACGCTGAACAATGGCAACGCGCGCCTTCGCTGGGGCATGTCTTCCTATCGCACGGAGCGCACCAAGGGCGCGGTTAACATGACGGACGACGTGTTCCGCCGGACCATCAACCGCCCTGATGCTGACATCGTGCTGGACCCCGCGCACATGGCGCAGGCGGGTGCGCGGTTCGAAGTCAAACGAGATTTCCAGGCCAATGCGCAGCAGCTCGAGCAGCTCCAGAACGCACGCAACAGCATCGAGCGCATCAACCCCGCCGCCGCTGGCGCGTTCTCCGGCCGGCGCGGCACGGCGACAAGTGGCGTGCAGGAGGAAACCCAGGTGGAGCAGGCCAACCAGGCGCTGGCACACATGATGGGCCAGTTCCGGCGCGGCAGAACCATGGTGGGTGAGCTGCTGATGAGCATGATCGTGCAGGACCTCGGGGACGAGCAGCACACCATCATCATCGAAGGGGACGCGGTTCGCGCCGACCGTGTGGTGACGATCAACAAGCCGGAAACTGACGAGGCCACGGGCATCCCCTACCTGTCCAACGACCTGCAGCGCACGATGCTGAAGGTCGGGCTGGAGGATGTGCCCAGCAGCAAGACCTACCGTGGGCAGCAGCTCAATGCGCTTTCTGAGGCCATCAAGGCGCTGCCCGCCCAGTACCAAGCCGCCGCAATGCCGTTCATGGCCTCCCTCATGGATGTGCCATTCCAGCGCGAGCTGGTGGAGGCTCTGCGCGCCGCAAGCGCCCAAGAGTCTCCCGAGCAGGTGGAGCAGCGCATCAAGCAGGCTGTGGCGGACGCCCTGGCGAAGGCCGGCAACGACCTCAAGGCACGCGAGCTGGACATGAAGGAGCGGCTTACGGAGGCGCAGATCAAGCAGATCATGGCCCAGGCCGTGCAGACAGGAGTGCAGGCTGCGTTCTCGGCGATGCAGGGCGGTGCACAGGTGGCGCAGATGCCCATGATCGCGCCCATTGCCGACGCGATCATGCAGGGGGCTGGCTACCAAAGGCCCACGCCGGGCGGCGATGACCCGAACTTCCCGACGCCAGCGCAGACTGCGGCCATGAACATCAAGAGCCCCTACATCCAGGG